>JALOTI010000073.1 GCA_025457985.1 Leptospira sp. | reverse complement strand
TGACCCGACGGCGAAGCCTCGTGCTTTTCCGCCGCGTTCAGTACCGTTTCCATTGAGAAAGGCCGTCGAAGATGAGCTAGATCGGCTCGTCGCTGAAGGGGTTTCGGAACCAGTTGACCCCATGGTGACCCTGATTGAGTGGACTTCTCCAAAAATGAGCATTGGTGCGGGTGAAGTTTTATTTATCGAAAGTGAAAAAAGTAAAGATATCTATGTTGTTATCGAAGGAAATGTTAAGTTAACTAGCATTGTGCGAGGATTTGAATATGTCATTGATGTCCTTGGACCAGGTGAAATTTTCGGTGAACTTTCTTTAATTGACAATGCTCCTCGTATGGCGAGCGCTATAACAGATGGCCCATCGGTCATACTAAGAGTCTCACCCGAAAATTTATTTGATACTGTGGCTGAGTCATTGATTCAAAAAATCTTTGAAAGTATTGCACGTCGTATTTGGTTTTCACACCAGAGATTGATCATTCTGAGGCTGACCTCTGCTGTGACACGGCTTTACGCATTCCTATACAATTCGATCCGTGACCAAGATATTCGGCATAAGAGGAGTTTTGCGGATAGTTTAATTCAACCCCATACATTTTATCTAACATTGGAGCAATTGTGCAGTATGTGTGGAATCATTAAGATTAAAAATGAAAACATTCAAGAATTTTTGTCAGATAGCAATTTAGAAATCACGCAAGGTAAAATTACTGTAAAGAGTAGAAAGAGGATAGAAGAAAAATTGGGGCAATTCAAATCCAAAGAAGGACAAATCATCGCAAAACTAGTATAATGTTACGAATGGGCCCCATGAATAGGTATTTAAGTTTTAATTTCAAATATAGTTTAGCGTTCTTGGTTGTCCTGATAGTTATTTGCTTAAGTCTAACACAAGTAATACTACCATGTGAGCCATTCGAACCTGTTCTTTTAAAACCTGTTGATACATCCAGAGAAGATATGGACTTTTTTTCTTTCAGAGAAAAGTTCGAAAAGGCAATTAAAGAGAAAGATATTAAGTTTATTGAGCAGGTTTTAGATACTAATATATCCTTTTCGTTTGATGCAAACGGAACAGGGAAACAAAAATTCTTGAAGTATTGGAAACTAGACAAAAATCCTAAAAATTCCGATTTTTGGAAAACGATGTCAGACACAATTGCGCTTGGATTTACTTTTAAAGATCAAATATGGGCGGCACCTTTTTTATTCCACCAAACACCTAATAATATTGATCCCTATTCATATTCATTGATTACTGGAAATACAGTCAATGTTCGTGACCAGCCAACAATCAAAGGAAAAATCCGCGCACAGTTGAGTTGGGAATTTGTCAAAAATGAATACGACGAAACTTCCAACACCCAAAAGAAATCCCCTGGTGAACCTTGTGTTTGGCAGAAGGTATGCATTTCAGATGGAACCATTGGTTATATTTGTAAACAATACTTGCGAGACCCACTCGACTACCGAGTTGGGTTTTCCAAGAAAGATAAAAAATGGATGATGATCTTTTTTGTGGAAGGTGGTGATTGAATCGTCTACGTCTATCCATACGTAATACTTGCTTTCAAATATTTTGGTAATTTTTTTAAAATTAAAAGCCTATTTCATCCCGTATGATATAAAGCGGTCTATTTTTCACTTCATGAAATATACGAGCAAGATACTCTCCTAAAACTCCGATTCCAATCAATTGGATTCCTCCTAAAAAAAGGATGATTACAATTGTTGAATCATATCCAGGAACATCAATGCCACGTATCATCACACGGATGATTCGAAAGAGTAAATAGAAAAAAGCAAATCCAGAAACAGTAAATCCAATATAACTCCAGACTTTGAGTGGCATTGCGCTAAACATCAAGATTCCGTCCAAAGCAAAGTTCCAAAGTTTCCAATAGTTCCATTTTGAATCCCCTTGGTATCTAGAATCCCTAACATATTCGATATAAGTTTGTTTGAACCCAACCCAGGAAAAAATTCCCTTCATAAATCTATTTTTTTCTAAAAGGGTATTTACAGAATTGACAACCTTTCTATCCATTAGGCGAAAATCTCCAACATCCTGGGCGATGTTTACTTCGCTCATATAACTGATGCTACGGTAAAAAATCTTAGCTGTTATCTTTTTAAGCCAGGTTTCGCCAGACCTTTCTTTACGTTTTGCATAGACAACATCGAATCCTTCTTCCCATTTAGAAATCATTTGTGGAATGAGTTCTGGCGGATCCTGTAAATCCGAATCTATCGGTATTACTATATCTCCCGAAGCATAAAATAGACCACAGGAAAGTGCTGCCTCTTTGCCAAAATTTCTGGAAAAATTGATCAATTTGATTTTAGGATTTCGTCGATGTTCCAAGATTAGGTGATCAAATGTATTATCTCGGCTTCCATCATTGATGCATATGATTTCATATTCAAACGGAATCCTATCTAAAACAGATTCAACTCGACTGAAGAATTCACTCAAACCCTTCTCCTCGTTGTAAAAAGGAGCAACAATACTTATCTTCTTTTTGCGTTTTTTCTTCATAGGAGGATATGTTTTAAAATTAAACTTTTTCAGTTCATACCTTCCAAATATATATTGGGTCGATTCGATCTACCCATGATAATTTGAATTCCAATTTCCGAAGTTTGATTTCATTTGCGCGGAAGTAATCTCTTACTTCCGAGTCTCTAAAAACAGTTTGGCTTATGGAGATTTCGGATGCGTCTGTCATTCCTTGCATTTTAGCCGTGTAATTGACCGTATTCCCGAAATAATCTATATTGCTATTTAGATTCACCGCCAAACAATTTCCAGTGTGAATGGAAATACGAATACGAACAGGTGTATGTTTGTTTTCCGGGTGAAACCATTCTAACATTTCTTTAGATGCCTTTAACGCCTGTAAGGGAGAGGAAAAACTTGCCATAACGGCATCACCAATGGTCTTTACGACAACACCCTTAAAGTTTGTGATGATTTGATTTGTTTTGATAAAGTGCTCTCGTACCTGTAAAAAAGCACCATGGTCACCTTCTGTTTCATAAAATCTTGTCGAGCCAACTATATCTGTGAACAGGATTGTTTTAATGCCTATATCTAATTGCAGATTTGTTGCGATTGCTTCCTCAGAAAACAAATCTCTAAATTCTTGAAAATTGAAGATCTCTGTAGGTCTTAAACTCAATTTATCTTCTGTGCGTTCCTCTAATACGATCGTTACTGCATCATTAGAATCATTTTCAAAAACAAGATTTGGTTTTGGAGCAACTTTAATTTCAGAACCTTCTGTTTCATTTAACCAAAGTATATCTGTGTGTACATGATTTGGGTGAATTTCAACGAATTGGAATTTCTTTTCTCCCTTTTTTCTTAGTCGATAGAGACCTTTCCCCAAAAGGAGATTGGTATTAAAAGATTTTTTTGCTGCAATTGGCTTTGTTAAAAGAATGTGTTGTTTTGTGTTAGGTTCGGCAGCACAATACATCTGTTTTTGGACGATTCGAACTTGAGGATGTATATAAAAAGTTACTTCGATTGAGTTTATTGTGGTTGTATCAAATTGAATATCACATACTTCACATTCGTCTTTTTCTGGCAAGTCTCCCAATTTTACTAATGAGGATCGGACACCTCGACAATGTGGACAAACTATATCCCAACTTAAGGTGAATATACCAAGACGACATCCATACAAAAAGAGAAGTAAAACATCTTCAATAGTTGCATCAAACTTGTTTGCTAGATATTTTATCCGAATACGATCCAGACTATTATCATCCGCGTTTTTGATCCAATCGAATATCTGATTCACGAGCTCTTTGGGAATTCCTTTAGAGATTAATTCTGGGATCGTCTGGTCAAGTTTACTCATTTGAACCCATTGTGCATCGGGTATAAAGCCTTTACTTGAAAGAACATTTTGTGGTTTAATTTTCTTTTTAATTTCGTCTTGGATGGAATTGAAAACTTGTTGGAAATCTTCCTTAAGTTTTGGCATTGCATACTTTAAAACTTGTTTACAGATAAAATTACGAGGAACCCATCCAAAGTATACGTAAAGTTTGGACCTGGACTCACCGAGGCTCTCTAAAAAATATCTTACTCTTAGATACTTGCCAAATCCTTTGGAGTAGATCCGGCCATTTGCCATCTCTTTTAAATATTCCCACTCCCATGGCTCTTCTTCCCATTCAAGAAGTATCCCACCCTGTTTCGTTTTTCCATACAAACGCCCATTCTTCTCTTCATAATTCAATCGAGGTAACCCCAAGCGTTTGTTAAACGAAGAAGTATCAATTAAAAAGGGCCAAATTTCTTCCCGAGTTACCGAAAGATCAAATTCCCAAAAGAAATCTAAGGTTTTTCCGGTGAGTGATTTGTCCCAAGGGTGTTTGCTAAGAACTGTTTCCAAATCAATCATAAGAACCTCAATTGAATAGATGAAACTCCACCGAATCCTCTTACATAAATTTGGTGGCCTTTCTCTTGAATTTTTTCGGCATTTTTTAATTCTATCGAATAACCATTTGGGGTTACGAATCTTGGAACCTGAATTATAGTTGGTTCTTGGATTTTAATATCAGACTCCCATTCAAAATCAAATCGTTTTGAGCTTAACTCGTATTTCATTCGGATGGGAGTTCCTTGAATGAAGGAAGCATAAGGCCTACAAAATCCCTCAATAGCTCGTCCGCCACCACCGTAACCATCTAATTCTAAATTTAAATTTTGATCTTTAGAAAAGATGCTCAGGTCCTCTTGATTCCAACCATCTCCGATCATAAGATTGTTTTCATTGCTCGCGGTATAGTTCCAAAGTGTACCGGAAAGAAAAAGTTCATCTAAAGCATTGAACATCGAATCGAGAGCCATTATATGTTTTTTCCAAATTTTGGGGCTCCGATTTCCCTTATTCCATTCTTTGTAAGCTTTTCCATTTTGTAAGTCGAAGGGAATCCCAAATTCCCCAACTAGGCTTGGAATTTTGCCAGCCACGGAATCTGCAGTTGATTTAATCCTTGCTAATTGGCGCACATACATCTTTTGGATTCCCTTACGAAAAAAGACTAATTTTTTTGTGCGTGTATCAATCGTTATGGGATATAAAAAAGTTTTAAAGAGTAGGGTGATCAAATCATACCAATGAGCAGCATTAACAGAATTTTTAGGAACTTCGCCATTTAACTTGGGATTCACGAATGCATCTGTCGCTTCCCTCTCAATAAATACCATCCAAGTAGGATTGATCTTTTGAATGCGTTCTCCAACTCGTCTCATAAAGGGAATTAGATAGTCTCTATCAAACTCAATTTTTTCTCCATTTACTACTTGGAAATAGTCATTTTTCTCTATAAACGGAGTTCCATCTTTTGTAATCGTATAAGCACCTTCCAATTGGAAGGGATCACCAGGACAGTCTGGAAACCAAATTGAAACTTCATTTGGATTGATGATTTGGTTTTTTGTTGGGACAAAGCCACCTTTAAGTACATTTAAAGTAAGGTATGGTAGTTCGATCGTATGACCATGAGATGAATACAAGGCATCTATAGGAGACCAAGCCAAGCCTGGTTTTTTTGGTTCCAGTTCTGTGTCGACCAGTCCACGATCATTCATAGCTCGGCCTATAAATCCCTTACCAGGTTCGTTTAGAGAATCAAATCCCAAAACAAAATCAAAATCCTTTACCCGTTTTGCTATTTCCTCCATACAACCAAGATAATGGTCTTGGAGGTAATCTTGAATATTCTTTCCTTCAATTTTGAAATTGGGAGCAAAATCCCTTCCACCAAAAAAGAGAGTCCACATGATTGCATTTCCCGCATACCTGTAGTTTTGTGACCAACACATGGTAGGATAATTGTTCTCCTGTCTTGTATTTGGTTTGGTATAATCATATCGAGATTGCATCACTAGTGCGGCATCTGCTTTAGAGAGTTTTTTGTAATCTATTCCAATCTTTTCAAATATCCAAGCAGGAGATCCATCTCCTCCCGTCATTCTTGACCAAACATCTTGGTGGAAATCTACAAAAACATAGAATCCATATTCACCTGCTTTTTTGACGATTTCTGTATAATAATCCAAATACTCCGTGTCATACTCGCCTGGACCTTTGTGTTCAACGGCCTCCCATGTTGTTAGGAGTCGTAAAACATTAAATCCCCAAAGCTTAAGTCTTGTTAAGTGTTCATCTGCTTCAATCAAAGGGAAAGGTCGACCTATAAAACTTACATCTTTGTGATCAGAAAAATCAGTTGGGAACTGTGTTCCGCCATTTGGATAGGGGACTTTTGTATCTCCACCGAGATTGACTCCCCTTAAAATAACTTTCCTTCCGTGTTCGTCTACAAACCATTCACCAGAGGTAGAGAGTTTTTTCATACTTCAGCCGATTCCTTTTCCAAATAGATATTCAAGTAACCTAACAAAAACATAAATACGATTAAAACTTCATCATCTTGGAAGTAACATTGTAAAATTCCGGAAAAAAAGAATCCACCAAGTCCATAGGTTAGGTATTTTGTAGAGTTGGGAATTTCTCTTTTTAGTAAGGTAAATAGAATAAGTGACATTAAACTTAAATAAAGTATAAACTGTGGAACCCCAAAGATAGTCATCAGATGCAGGTAGTCGTTATGCGAATGTCCCCTTTGAGTCACTTCGTAAAAGAAACTCAATTCCTTTTCTTCGAACGACAATTGTTTTCTCGATAACTCGATCTCCTCTTTGTACTTTCCACTACCGATTCCAAAGATTGGATTGGTTTGAATCAGAGGATAGGTTGAGTGCCAAATAAATGTACGTCCACTGTCTGTGTGTTTTTCTCCGCCAAAAAGTGGATTGATTACTTTTTGTACTGGTTCCGAAGTTTTATAACCAACAAAACAAATTGCTAAAAAAAATAAGAATGAGATCCCTGCACGTTTTAGGATTTTTGTTGAAATAGCATTCTCTACAAAGGCTAAAACATAAAAACCGAGTAACAAACTAATTCCCATACCAATTAATGCAGACCTTGCATTATTAAATAAAAAGACAATCGTTACCATTCCGAGTAAAAGTATCCAGGTTGCTAATCTAATGATCTTTGCTTTGGTTTTCCAAAGATCATAAACATGAAAAATAAAAAATGGATAAATGAACATTAAAAGCCCACCAAATGTTAGGTGGGTGTTCATAAAACCAATTGGCAGATGGACATCAATTCCGAGAACACTTCCATAATGATGTTGGAACTTCCAACTTGGTGACACTTTGTACAAATCAGAAACTAACCTGGATAAACGAACGGAAGAAAATAGAGAGATAAAACCTGTAACTGCAATAGTAATCGCAAATGCGACGAGAACACGATAGAGATATTTGCGATCTTCTGCTTTTATTCCTTGAATCGTAAAAAAAGCCGAAACTAAAAAAATATCTTTCATCTCTTCATTAAAGGCATGTTTTGCGAAAGACGAATCTAACCCCGAACCTATATAATGATAACAAAAACTGATGATCTGCCAGCCGTAAAATAAAAACAAAACCTTCACCAAATAGGACTGAAATTTGGGTTTGGGATTCAAAAATAGGAAAAGGATAAAGGATAAGGCCAAAAAAACTTGGCTAAGAGAAACCGAAAGTGCACAGGAAATGATAGACAGAGTTAGGAAAACCAGATAGGTTCGGTAAATCATACTTTGGTTGAAACTAATCCTTTCTTCCAATTTGTAAAGAGGTAACGTGTGCGAGTACTATATTTTTCTGATACTTTTTTGCCAAAAACAGATGGGGTTGCCGTCTCAATAAAGAATTTTTCAGAGTTGCTCGCTCTTCGTGGTCATGAGTTCTTAATCTGTGCTCCTAAATACGGGGATGGTGATTTTGAACGAATGACGGACCAGATCCAAGTGGTTCGATTTAGATGTGGTTATTTACCGAGTTACCCAGACATTAAGGTCGTTCTACCATCCCCAGGCAAAATTAAAAAAATCATCGAAGACTTCAAACCTGACCTAATCCATATCCACACGCCGGGATTACTTGGTTTGTACG
>JALOTI010000072.1 GCA_025457985.1 Leptospira sp. | reverse complement strand
AGAACGAACAACAGCATGAACAATCGTTTTTGGAAAAGATTCTTTGATGGCCAACGCTAGGGAGCCACCCATAAGCCCCATTCCGTAGATTAAAACCTTTTCCAGCTTCAAGAGAACTTTCCAAACGTCGGATAGGATCCTAAAAATTTAAACCGATTGCATTCGACTTGAATATCCCTAAGAAGTTTTGAAATCTTCGGATCTTCTTTGTGACCAATAAAATCGATAAAAAAATGATATTCCCATAAGTTTAGTTTTAATGGTCTCGATTCTATTTTTGTGAGATTGACTTCGGCTTCATTGAAGGTTTTCAATATATTAAACAAGGATCCTGTTTTATTAGGAATGCTGAATACAATGGATGTCTTATCTTCGTTTGTTTTGGGACATTCTGTCTTTCCAATGACTAAAAAACGTGTCGTATTTCCTGCGTAGTCTTCGATTGCTTCAGATAAAACATCTAAACCGTAAATTTCTCCAGAAATTTTTGAAGCAAGAGCAATTCCATCCCTTCTCTCTGATACAAGTTTTGCAGCCATGGCTGTAGAGGATGTCTCAATAATTTCGGCATGAGAAAGATTAGCTGAAATCCAATTTCTGCATTGTTCATTCCCAATCTTTATACCATAAATTCTTTTGACCTTTGAAAAATCTTTTTCAAATCCTAAAGCACAAAATGAAATTCTTTTATAACTTTCTGAGTAAATCTTTACATCTGTCTCAAGTAACATATCCAAGGTGGAGCTTACTTGTCCCTCAGTTGAGTTTTCGACCGGTACAACACCATAGTCCAAAGCTCCAGATTCAACAGAACGAAAGACATCGGGAATTGTATTTTGCGGAACGGCTTCAATCGAGGATCCAAATTTGGATCGAAGGGACTCATGCGAAAAACTTCCCTCTGGACCTAAAAAACCAACTTTAATCGGATGCTCCAATGCAATTGTTCCAGACATCATCTCTCGGTAGATTGCGCGAATGACAGATGCAGGTAGAGCACCTTTGGAAAGTTTTGTAACTTTCTCATAAACATCTTTTTCTCTATCAGGTCGATAGATTGGCCCGCCCGATTCTTTTTTTACATTGCCAATTTCTTTGGCGAGATCTGCTCTTTTTTGAATTAGTTCAATGATTTGTCCGTCAAGTGTATCTATCTCACTTCTGAGTTGGTTTAAAGTTTCTTCGTGTGCACTCATAAACTTTCTTCTTTTAACTCTTCTGGAAGTAGACTTGTATCAAATTCAGGATTCATATCCGTCTCATCCGATACAACGATCGAATCAGGTGAAAATTCTTCAAAACGTAGTTCTTTAACTTCAACCGGAGTTGGTAAATCCGCCAATTTACTCAAACCGAAATGTAACAAAAATTCATTGGTTGTTCCATAGAGTGTTGGTCTTCCCGGAACTTCTTTTTGACCTACGGCTTTTACTAATTTTTTTGAGATTAGGCTTGCTACCATCGCACGGGAAGAAACTCCCCTGATTTCATCTAACTCAGTCAAGGTGACAGGTTGTTTATAAGCAATGATTGCGAGTGTATCTAAAGTTCCCCGTGAGAGAGTTTCTCTTTTTTTGTCTTTAAAGATATGAGAAAGAACTTCACTGTATTTTTGATTGGTAATGAATTGGTATCCCCCGGCTATCTCTCGGAGTAAAAACCCACCTTCCTTTTCCTGATAGTCTAAGATCAGTTCATCTAAAATTTCACGTAGTTCCGGTTTTTCCAAACCTGTTGATTTTGATAGACTGGAAAGTTTTACAGGATCGGAGGATAAAAATAGCAGAGCCTCAATGAGGCCTTTGGTATAAACTCTGTCTTCCAAACTTAAATCCTAACAATCTTTATTTCGCCAAATACCGAGTGCTGAACGACTTTACACACCCGTATTTTTACAATCTCTAACACGGCAAGAAAGGCAGCTACGATTTCTTTCTTTTCAGGATTGCTAACAGAAAAGAGATCTAAAAAATGAATCTCACCTCGTTCCGAGATAAGATTTTGTAAATATTCCATTTTTTCTTCAACGGAGTATTGACTGATTCCCTCATAGATCGGAATTTCTTCTTCCGTATTGGAAGCTTCCGTTTCCAGGATGGAATTAAATGCACTGATCAGATCAACTAGGCTTACATCCAGCCAGGCTTCCGTCTCTTCCAAAACTTGGTTGGTATCTCTAGTAAACATCCCTGCAGTAATCTTATCCAATTCTGCGAGCTTTTGACCAGCCATCTGGAATTTTTTGTGTTCTAAAAGTTTGTCGACGAGTTCCTTGGGTAACGGCGGTTCGTAGTCCTCTTCTTCGAAGCCTGGGTCGGGAAGAAGAGCCTTTGATTTGAGATAAACCAAATGTGCCGCCATAACGGCAAACTCGGACGAAAGTTCTATACTGAGAGACTGACTAGTTCTTAAAAACTGAATGAAATCTGAAGTAATTCTTGAGAGGGAAACTTCAAAGATGTCTACCTTGTAGCTATCAATCAAAGACCATAGCACAGTCAGTGGTCCTTCGGTCAAACCTCCGTCCTGGTTGTTCCACCGGACGACAAATTCCGGGGTGTTTGACATTCTACAAACCTAAGGCTTTGGCTGCGGCTTGTTGGAGCCTTTCCGGTGGAAAGGGTTTCACTACAAAATCCTTTACTCCCATTTTAATTGCTTTGGCAAGAAGGTCCTCTTGGCCAAGAGCTGTTACCATTATGATCTTTGCACTTGCATCAAACTTGATAATTTCCTTGGTGGCCTCGATCCCATCTTTTTCGCGCATCGTGATGTCCATGGTAACCAAGTCAGGCTTTAGATTTTTATACTGTTCCACGGCAATATTGCCATTCTCAGCTTCTCCAACTATCTCATGTCCTGCACCAACTAACGCGTCTTTTACCAAAGTTCTCATAAACTTCGCATCATCTACTACTAATATTCTTGCCATTTTAGTTCCCTCTCGACTTCAACAAATCTAACATTTTTGGTACCAATTCCTCTACAGGAAGCACAAAATCAATTCCGCCCAATTCCACTGCAACTCTGTTCATTCCGTACACAACGGAAGTCTCTTCGTTTTGCGCAAGTGTAACACCACCTGCTTTGTGTATATTTGCGATGGCTTGTGAACCATCTTTCCCCATTCCAGTCATAATGACTGACATTAGGTGGTTAGCTCCATAATTTTCGCTTAATGAATCAAACAATACCTCAATGGAAGGTCTATGGCCATTGACATGAGAGGACTGGGAAAGCTCTATAAATCTGTCCTTACCCTTGGTGACAACTTTCATTTGGTAATCACCAGGCGCAATGTAAGCATGCCCTGCTTTCACAAGATCTCCATGTTCTGCTTCTTTCACATCCAGCTTGGACAAAGTGTTCAATCTCTCTGCAAAAGCCTTGGTAAATCCCGCAGGCATATGCTGTACAACGAAAACAGGTTTATCAAAGTTCGCTGGGAAAGCTGTGAACACAGACTGCAAAGCCTTAGGACCGCCAGTGGAAGTGCCTATTCCGATAGCATCCACTCGGTCAGCTTTTTGAAAACTTTTATTTAGAGGTCGTTCCGTTCTTTCTGTGCGAATGGATTTCGGAATACCACGTGAATCTATAAATCCTCTAATTTTTGTGGCGATTACCCCGGCTATATCCTCGGGTGAAAACTGATTTCCACTAGATGGTTTAGGAACAAAATCAATAGCACCTAATTCCAATGCTTTAAAGGTAGCTTCTGCTCCATGTTGGGTAAGAACAGAAAGCATAATGACCTGCGAAGGAAGTCTCTTTTTTTTGATTTCTGCAAGTGCAGTTAACCCATCCATTATGGGCATCTCAATATCTAAAATGATAAAATCTGGTTTTAGTTTTTCTGCGATTTCTACGCAATCAATGCCAGTTTTACCACTTGCTATGATATCAAATTCTTCTCTCTTGGTTAACGCATCACTCAGAATATTGCGAACGAGAAGAGAATCGTCAACGATCACTAAACTAGGTTTTTCTTTCATGTTTTGTGAAGGAGATCCATTAGTTCATCAAAGTCGGGAAGGAAAACTAAAACTCCAATGAGATTGCTTCCTTGGTGGTTGAATTCCGTATGCATGGACAAAAACTTTGTTCTTTCTGGTTTCACTATGTCTATTACTTCCATAAAACTTCCAGTGATCATCTCAGGAACGGACGGAAGGATTTCTTTTTTCATTTTGTTAGACAGGGAATTCATGACACTAGAACAAACGATATTGGAAATTTCAGATAAGACAGATACCATGTCTTCGGAAAGTTTGAGATTACTTCCCTCCTGAAATTTTGCATCTTCAGAACCTAACAATTCTTTGGCAATTTCTGTTCCATTGTCCTCAGAAAACATCATGAGTAGATTTCCGTTTAAATCCCCAGTCATACGAATTTTCATTCCAAAAAACTGATCCATGGAGAATCGGAATTCTTTAGCAAGACCTTCCCTATCCGTAACAGTTATCTCGGGAATAAACAATTCCACTTCTTTGCCGACTAGCTGAGATAATACGACTCCAGCATTCATCATTCCGGTGTTTACGATGTTCTCAAGTTTTTTGATATCTTTTGTAGACATTACCTCAGATATCTCACGGGAAGGATTTTTTGTTACTGCATTGAGGCGTTGTTCTTTTTGTTCAACAAAACCTTTGATGATTTCCGCTGCTTGGTCACGTTCTACCTTAGAAACATGTTCAACTTGAGTAACTTCTTCGAGACGATGGATTTCATTTTCAATTTTTTTAGGAATTGATCCTACTAGTACTTCATCAGGAACAACTATCTCATTCCGAACAATTTCCGTTGTGATTTTTTGATTTGTTGTAGGTTCTTCAGCAAACACTTCCTCTTTAGGAACAATCACGTGTTTCTCGGCCTTGACTCTTTCTTTTTTCAGCCGAGACTTATCTTTTGAATGCAATTCGGCAAGTTTAGCATTATAGCGGTTAGTCGAATGATTTGATTTAAAAATTAAGTCTGAGTCTGACATCTCTAAAGAACGAATAGCCGAAGTTCTCTTCATTTGTTCGCCTGTTATAACTGTATCAGACCAGTCGGTTTTATCTGCTGCGATTTCAACAAGGCCCGGTATATCAAGAACTAAGATAATAGTTCCATCTCCCATAATGGTTGCACCGGTTAATCCCTGGACATCTTTGAAATTTTTACCTAGTGACTTGATGACGGTTTCATGTTTACCAATCAAATCATCTACCATAAAACCTAACTTTCTTGTTTTATAATTTACGATTACAACAGGCACTTCTGTCTGCTCTGTTTTGTCGGCTAAGTTCAAAATTCGATTCAGGCGATAGATAGGTAAAACTTCGCCTCGAAGATTGATAATTTCGTGACCTTCAAGTGTTGTGATTTGATCTAAATTTACTTTTATCGTTTCTGAAACTTCCGATAGAGGGAATGCATATACTTCTTCCTCCATGATTACAAGAATCGAAGGAATGATAGCAAGTGCTTGTGGGAATGAAAGAGTAAATGAAGAACCCTTTCCCTCTTCCGATTGGATCAGAATTTTCCCTTTGAATTCCTCAATCAATTTGTTGACAACATTCATTCCAACGCCACGGCCTGAAATGTCTGAAATCTTATCTGCTGTGGAAAATCCAGGTGCAAAAATAAACTGATAGATATCTGACTCAGAAAGTGATGCTGCGTCTGCCTCGGTCACCAAGTTTCGTTCGATTGCTTTTTTCAATATTTTGGCTTTATTCAGCCCTCGGCCATCATCCCGAATTTCGACTAGGATATTGGATCCACCTTGGTAGGCGTTTAACTCGACTGTACCCTCTTCTGGTTTTCCAGAAGACCTTCTTTCGTCGGGTGTCTCAATGCCATGATCTACAGAATTACGAATCAAATGGATGAGAGGCTCTCCAATTGCATCTATGACCTTTTTATCCAGTTCTGTACTCTCACCACGAAGTACTAAATTTACCTGTTTACCAGTTTCTAAAGAAAGATCTCGTATAAGTCTCGTAAAACGATTGAAAACGGAACCAATCGGAACCATACGAATATTCATGATCCCAGTCTGTAAGTCTTTGGAAATTCGATTGATTTGATCAATTTTTCCCTTCAATTCGTTGAAGAGTGAATCTTCTCCAAATTGAAGCACTAAATCATCATAGATTTTTTGAAATCCAGAGTTTGTGATTACAAGTTCACCGACATTATTCATCAACTGGTCTAGTTTGTCTGAAGAAACTTTTATGGTTCGCATAACAGCTTTAGAATCTGACTCGCTATGAATATATTTCTCATCGTCAAGTATCGTTGGTTGTGGCGTTTCTTGTTCCTCTCGACCTTTCTCTCGAAGTAGAAAGGGATTTGGATCCGTCGGGATTCCTTGTTTGAAGGTCATCGATTTTAATAAGTCTTTCGGATTACGAACTAATGCTCCGCATTTAATTGTCCCCTTATATGTCTTCAATGAAAATTCAATTGGCAGAGTAGTACTTTGATCAACCAAAGGTGCTGATGTATCCATCTCAGTCCTAGTAGCACTTGGGGTCGTCGCTTTAACAAACTGTAAGAAGGACGATGGATCAATATCCGGTTCGGCGTCAGCGAATTGAGCATCTTCATCATCTTCTTTATCATCATCGTGACATTCCAAACTACTCGGTATATCATTACGAATTACATTTTCATTAACATCATTATCATTATCCATTTGCATCCGAAGCCATTCTCCGTGATCGAAATCGTCAATGTCATCATCGGCATCCATAAACTGACTCATTTCATCATTATTTTTATCGTTGCTGCTAGTATCATCCAAAGCAGAAACATCTGGGTTGGTAGTGGATGCATAACAACCGATTGTTTTTTGTTTCTTGGATGATACCGATTCCGATGATATATGGGACGTATCCAAGTCACGATGATGATGATGTTGATGTTGATTTGATATATTTGTACGAAACACTGATTCCAATAATAGTTTTGCAATTATCTTATTATTAGTAGTAGTACTACTATCATTCGTCGTACAATTGGTTGGATCATCATAACAACGTATATGAGCATAATACGTAAATAATATAATCCGTTGATCTGTATCAATTAATTCTTGTAAGGTTGGCCATGCTGTTTTATTTTGAATGAACGGATTGAATCGATCCGGATGACTGTACATCCGTTGTTGAAATCCTGGTACTTTCGCTATAACATCATTACTTATATCCCCCAAAGTGAAACTAATATCTCTTTGATAATCAATTTCTAATACAATCATTATAACTTCATTGGGATTGTTATCTAAAAATTTATTTATATTACGAAATACACGTACAGGATTACGATGATCTAATAGACATGAAGCATGTATTAATTGTAATCGAGTATTTTTGTTAATATCACAACATTTGGAGATATCAACTTGTACACCACGGTATCCAGCACGTAACGATGCTTCTAATGATTTATAATGATTCGGTAATGCTTTATATCCATTCACTAATGCTGCATTACCATTATGTCCCGCGACAAATAAGATTTCATTAACACGTTTATTACATAAATTTGCAAGTCCATTACATTTCTGTACAACTTGATCTTTACGTTGGATTGATGATACATTATAGTAATGTTGATGATGACGATATTGTTGTTGTTGTTTAATATGATCATGTTGTTGATTGTTTCGTAGGAACGGAACGATTTCTCCTGTATCTATTGTGGTATTATAGTTGTATATATTTGAAGTATACTTGACTACTTGTTGTTGTCGTTGTCGTTGTCGTTGTCGTTGTCGTTGTTGTTGTTGTTGTTGTTGTTGTTGTTGTTGTTCTACGTCCAGTAGATGATTACTTTCGTTACAATTTATGAAATGAATTAGTTGAACAAGAATTATAATATACCAACAAAGAATAAGAATGACTCTACTATAATTATTGAAACCCCTCATTTTGGCATACATAATAATAAATATATATATATTCTTATGACAACTATCAAAACGTACTTACAAACCCTGTTTTAGTTTAAAAAAAAAGATGTAAGAGGTAAGAGTTGAAACTT
>JALOTI010000071.1 GCA_025457985.1 Leptospira sp. | reverse complement strand
TCCATCTTTCAGGTCTGCTAGTGGGATATGATCAAATGAAAAAATAAAGTAATCTTTCGATTTATAAGGTGTGAGCACTTGGAATGATTCTGGTAAAAAGTGGATCCCTTGCCTTAAAATGTCTTGTTTTACTATGGCTTCCATAGGGAGGTCCTTATAGTTTCGCTCCATCTCTTCTAGGAGGGCAATCGAGGATGCGGGTCTTTGCGTGAGGTCGGAGATTTCAGCCATACTTACCTTGTTTTACTCTTTCTTCTTAGACAAAACCTTTTTCCCGAAAGATTTCCCTTATTTTCCCACAAAAAAAGGGCTTTTTTTGAAAAATACTTAAAATTCGTTTACAAAATCTCTTAGAATTGTAATTTTTCTCCGGTATTTGAAATAAATTTTCTCCGATGGAGAAAAAAAGGGAAAAAACCTGGGAATTTTTAATTCCCCTGTTTGTTACCTATAATGACGAAAGTTAAATTTCACTAAGGGATAGGATGATATGAAAGCATCGAAAATAGCCATTACGAGCGCACTTCTTCTCGTTCTCGGATTTACAGCTTGTAAAAAACCGGAATCAGATGTAAGCGAAGCTCCCAAAAAACCACAGGATCTTTCTGCGGTAGTCGTGTTTGCGGTCGGAGATTCTAAAATCCAACATGCAGACCAAACTGAGGAAAAAGCACAATTAGGTGCTACTCTACGAACTGGTGATAATGTTGTTACTGGTGACAACGGAAAGGTAGACATTCAATTTGCAGATGGTTCGAGCATTCGTATCTCTCCTAAGTCCACAATTGATTTCGCAAAACTAAGCCAAGACGGTGCTGGAACAACAGATACACAAATCTCCCTTGTTTCCGGAAAGGTTTTCGCAAAAGTCAACAAAGCTAAGAAAGAAGACAATTTCACAGTGGTCACTCCAACTGCGATCGCGGGTGTTCGCGGAACATCTTTTATCGTGGAAACAGGTGCAGGCAAGCCAGCACAAGTTAAGGTCGTAGAGGGTGCAGTTGCATTCGCTCCACGGGTCCCAGCTTTGGAAAAGATGTCTGCTGAAGAAATCAATGCAAATGCTGACTTGAAAAAACTGCAAGAGTCCGTTGCCGCAAATGAAGTAATCATCGAAAAAAACCAAGCATCCACACAGAATGCAAAACTTGCAGAACTTGCGAAAGTTGATTCTGTTGAGGCATTGGATATTTCCAAAGCTCTTAAAACTTCTGAAAAAGAAAAAATGACTGTTGATACAGCTAAATTAACTAAATCAGAAGAACAAGAAATCAAAACCATCGTAACTGTTGATAAAAACACAGCTAAAGAGATTGCAAAACTTGGTGAAGCTGGTCAAACAGAGAAATTAGATGAATTGAAGAAACAAGAGATTGATGCAAAACGTGCCGCTTTGGAAAAAGAAGTAGCTAAAAAACAAGAAGACGAAAAGAAAAAATTCGAAGAGTCTTTGGCAAACAGTCCTAGAGAATTCAAATCTAAAAAAGATATCGTGAACTACTACGAGAGAATCGAGAAAATCGTGTTAGTTGATGGAAAGACAATTGTTGGAGCTATTATCAACCAAGAAAATGGTCAGTTGGTAGTCCATACAGAAAACGGGATTAAACGAATAGATATGGAATCTGTTGAAGAAGTTGTTTACGACTTACAACAAAAATCCAAATTCTAAGACTCTTAAACCCCTTACGTAGAAAAGAAGCCCTTGGGAAACTTCCCTTGGGCTTTTTTTATGCCCCTGTGGTTTTTCTTAGGTATTCATTCCATAAGATGCGAATTGTGTTGATGAGAGGACTTGCTTCGATGAGGAGTAAATTGTCCTGATATTTTACGAGAAGGGTGCTTCTCCCAAATCGATCCATTTCTCCCCATTCCACATCTAAATTTGGATTTTTTTCTAGAGCACGAAGGATGAGTTGTTTCACTTCAAAATCACTCAAATGCTCTTCGACAGAACTGAGGTCTTCCAAGATTGACAAAAAGAAAATCGTTGCAATCTCCTCTTTGAGTTCTGCCCGTTTTGAATCATCCATAGATGTAGTGTCGGCTTTTGGCGGATTTTTACTCTAGACTTTCTAAATATTCATCTGCGTGGTAGGAAGAACGAACGAGAGGACCAGAGGCTACAGTCTTAAACCCAATTTGATAGGCAGTTTCTTTCCATTTCGCAAACTCATCGGGATGGACAAATCTATGGACTGGCAGGTGGGTTGGTCCCGGTTGTAAATACTGACCAACCGTAAGCATCCTCACTCCATTTTGAAATAGATCTTTTAAACACGAAAATATGTCCTCATCCGTTTCGCCAAGTCCAAGGATAAGTCCACTCTTCGTAACAAATCCATGCTCTGCTATATCGGAAAGAACAGTTAAGGACCGCTGGTAGTTTTTTTGAGGTGCTACAGTCGGGAATAATCTTTCCACGGTTTCTATATTGTGATTTATGATATGAGGTTTACTTTCGTACAAAATGTCCAAACTTTCACGTTTGGCTTTGAAATCGGGAATCAGCACTTCAATGGTACATTGGGGAGAAGTTTCTTTGATCTTGCGAATTGTCTCTGCGAAGTGGTTGGAACCTCCATCTTTAAGATCATCCCGATTGACCGCTGTCAATACAACATGGCGAAGACCAAGTTCAAGGACGGAATTTGCAACTCTTTCCGGTTCATGAGAATCTAAAAGACCAGGTTTTCCAAAGGCAACATCGCAGTAAAGACAGCGGCGAGTGCAAATATCCCCTGCAAGCATATAGGTAGCCGTTTTACGGTTCCAACAATGGTTTAGATTGGGGCAGGATGCAGACTCACATACAGTATTGAGGCGCTTTTCTGAGACTTGGCTACGGACAATGCCCAGTGGATCTTCTTCGGTGGGAAAACTCACCTTAGCCTTCATCCAAGGAGGGATCTGTGGTTTTTCATGGATTTCCTTGGTCCGGGGCTTCTTTTTTAACGGGTTCATTTCTTCTTTAGACTTTTTCCCAAACCACCCCCTTTGTAAAATGGAAAATCATGCGGATCAATGCATTTCTAGCTAAAATTGGACTGGGTTCCCGTCGCAAAGTGGAAGAACTCGTACTTGCCGGAAGGATACGCGTGAACGGGAAGATTTTAGATGAACTTTCCTATCAGGTTCTAGATGGGGACGAAATCCTTTTAGACGACAAACCAATTCCAATAGTATCAAAATCTTCTCTTCCGGAAATCATAGCCTTTCATAAACCTGCGGGATTCCTTACTTCTCATGAAGACAAACATCATGAAGATACAATCTTTAAATTGCTACCAAAAGATTTTGAAAGATACAATTATGCGGGTAGGTTGGATTTGGATTCTCGTGGTCTTCTTATTCTTTCATCCAATGGAGATTTTATCCAAAAGGTATCCCACCCCAAACACAAAGTAGATAAAGAATACATCATCAGCTTAAAATCTCCAGTGGATTGGAAACGAATTGCCGAAGAATTCAAGTTAGGTGTCAGGGAAGGCGGTGAAACTTTGCGTGCGTTGGAAGTCAAACCTGCGGATGTAGTTCCAGAAAAAGATCCGACCAGAACTGCTTACCTATCCATTATTTTAAAAGAAGGGAAAAAGAGGCAGATTCGCCGAATGTGTAAGGCTAAGGATCTAGTTTTGTTAGATCTATATCGAGTAAGGATTGGAAAATTAGACCTTCGCAAATTTTTCCTTCCAGAAGCAAAATATAAAGAAATAAATGCCGTTGATGTATTAGGGGAATTATGAAGTCCAGACCGTTTTTAGTTTATCCTTGTATTCTATTTTTACTCATTTTCACAATTGATAAGGTATTTTTGTTACCTATTTTTCATGATGAATTTTTGCAAGCTGGGAATTCTGTTTTTTACCACCAAAGAAAAGTTTTGCGAGAAAGGTTGAGTAAAGACGAAAAGTTGAAGGAAACAAAACTAGCTCTTGTATTTGGTGACTCCAGATCCTATCCATACTCAGAAATAGGAATTCCCGAGAAAGAGCGGAAGGATTGGTCCCTCTACAATTTCAGTGGTCCACAAGGAATACCTATGTATTCCTATATTTCACTCAAACGTATACTGGACTCAGGAGTTAAACCAAATCTTGTAATACTTAGTTTGAGTCCAGAAGCCTTTGATGACACAAAAGGATTTATCGGTTCGCCATTTTTAAGAATGGGATGTGATTCTGAATGTCGTGATATTGTTTGGAATGATATCCCACTTAAAAATAAATGGGAATATGTTTTAGACAAACTATTTGCCATTCGTTCTGTTGAATTAAACTTATCTTTGTTTTTTTCTAGATTAAAGTCAGGAAAAATGAAGGAGTACAAAGCACTATACAACCAGGAATTCCAACTCGTCAATTATTCAAAAGGTGAGTATTTGATGTATGCGACGACTGCCAATCCAGTAGAAAAGTTAAAAAAGGATACGGCGAGGGTTACTGCTCTTTATATGCGAAGTTTTACTCTGGGAGAATCCCAGTTTCCTTATGTAAAAAAGCTAATAGATCTCGCTCAAGAAAATGGCTTCCAATTGATGGTGGTTTGGCCAAAGGTTTACGGTGAGTATTACAAGTTCTATGAAAAGTATGATATAGCAAATATTTGGTGGGCGAAAATTATTGGAGGGTATACACAAAAGAACGTAACCTTTCTTAATATGAACGAAAAGAATTCTTGTGATTTATTCAATGATGCAAGTCATCAATCGGTTTTTTGTTTTGTGGAACAAATGGATTTGATCTGGAGAATCTACGCAGAGAAATCGGCTTCGAAATAAGCCTTCCGATTTGTTGTACTACCTTATCTCAGCTGGGCATTTGAGGTCTACCTAGATGATGACTAGATAGACCATTCTGTTCCGCAAATCAAAAGTTTTTGCTGTTACCAGGTGAGTTTCTTTGAATCCTCTACAAACTGTGCAAGACCCTTGTCTGTAAGTGGGTGTTTGAATAGCATTTCAAACACTCCGTACGGAAGAGTTACACAATCGGCTCCACGAAGTGCTACCTCTTTGAAATGGATAGGGTGGCGAACAGATGCCGCCAAAATTTGTGTTTCGATTCCGTAATTGTCATAGATCTCTCTGATTTCCGAAATCAATTCCAATCCATCATATCCTATATCATCCAACCTTCCCACAAAAGGTGAGATATACGTAGCTCCAGCTTTTGCTGCCAGTAGCGCCTGGTTTGCTGTGAAACATAGAGTTACATTGGTTGCTATTCCTTTTTCAGAGAAAGCATTAACCGCCTTGATTCCTTCTGGAATCAAAGGCACTTTGACCACTACGTTTTCTGCGATTGCTGAAAGCTCTAGACCTTCTTTGATCATGGTGGGAGCATCGGTTGCCAGAACCTCGGCACTTACAGGACCTTTTACGAAGCTACAAATTTCTTTGATCACCTCGGTAAACCGTCTGCCAGATTTGGCAATGATAGATGGGTTTGTCGTAATCCCATCCAGGAGGCCCAGTTCATGGACCTTTTTGATTTCGTCGATATTGGCTGTGTCTAAAAATAAATTCATCCTGGGAACAGGGTAGTTATGGGATTAAATCCCGCAAGGTTTTTGTTTCCTGAACATTAAAGAAATCCACGTAATCTTTTGCTATAATCTCTCGGATATTTGCTGAAAAATAATCGATTCGCCTTGTGTATGGGTTCTTTTTGTAACCTTCCCGCCAAACAACTGCAAACCCACCGCGGATAGGTTTTTCTCTTTTGTCGACAAGTTCCCAAATGGCAGCTCCAGAAACCTTATCATCCCCTATGGATTCTTTTCTCGGTTTTCCATATTTTGCTTCGAGTTTTTCTTTGATCTTATCTGTCGGGACTAGGTTGAATGTAACACCCACGGAAAACAAGATGCCCGTTTCCCGAAACTCAGTTTGTGGATCGAGACTTGGATCAGTTTCTGGGGAACCTTCTCTTTTGGGTCGGACTTCCTTTAGGAGTTCCGGTGTTTTGTAAAATCTATATAGATAGTTGATGCCGTTTCGTTTGATGAGAAGGTATTGATCCTTTTTTTCATTTACGATTTCAATTTTTTCTTTTGCTTCCGGATTTGTTGCCATCGAAACAAATTTTTCACGAATGGATTCAAAAGTCATTCCCCAGGAGGCTTCTGCAAATCCATCCAATGTGGATGGTATAGAGTCATTTCCCTGGGAGAAAAGTAGTGTTGGTACCAGAAGGAGAAAAAGAATCCGCGTTTTCATACTTAAAACTATCGGCAGGAATTTCATTTTTCTGGATACGGATCGGAGCCTTCGTTGTTTAGATTTCCGTCAAAATCAAATTCGCCAACATCCCAATCGGAAGAATCCTGGGAATCGTTGGCAGAGGACGATCCAAAATCGCTGGATCCAGAGGTTCGAAGGGAACCAAAGGGTTCCTCTGTTTCGGCAGAGTCTTCGACTTGTCCCCAATCCTCATCTGAATTTTCTCGGTTTTGTTCAAAGCTAACTCCAAATAAGGGGCGCCTGTTCCAAAGAAAGACCAAGATTGGAATCTGAAGCAAAAAGAGAAAGAGTAGGTAGAGGAAGAATAAATCTCTATCCAACCCATAATGGAGGGATGCGGAAGAGAGATTGCCGAGGGCAAGTCCAGTGAAGAGCGCCTTCGCTTCCCCAAGTAAGGGTTCGTCTCCCAAGGATTCTTTAATGAATGGATACGCGAAAACAACTCCCAGAAAAAAAATTGGAGCATGAAAGATATGCTCCAAGGCCCCAGGTCCCGGATCGCCTAAAATAGATCCAATCGATGACCAAAGTCCTTGGAGGACTGCAGACCCTACCATAATAGCTGTTCCGCGTAGGAGATTTCCTCCGGATTTTAAAATAGCAATGATTAGGTGAAAAACTTCACTTCGAATCTCAGTCAATTCCTCTCGTCGATAACTTGCCTTGGCTGTAAAAAAAAGGATCCCTACATAATAAGAGACCAATGAAACACCCAAAAGATAAATTCCAAAGAAGAGGAAAAAAAGAAATATTCCCATTTTAGTGGCGAAAGTGCCTCATTCCTGTAAAGACCATAATTAATCCGTGTTCGTCGGCGGCTTGTATTACTTCTTCGTCCCGAATCGAACCACCTGGTTGGATGATCGCTTTGGCTCCAACTTTCGCTATTGCATCAATCCCATCGCGGAACGGAAAAAATGCATCACTGCCCACATAGGAACCAACCACCGAAGACCCTACCTTTTGGGCTTTGATTGCTCCCAATTCAACCGAATCGACTCGAGACATTTGTCCTGCACCGATGCCTAAAGTAGAATTTTGATCTGTATAAACGATAGCATTAGATTTAATAAATTTTACACAATTCCATGCAAACATCACGAACCAGTGAGTGAGTAGGCTGTAAAATAATGCTCGCTGACAGAACTATGTTATGTTCCCTTAGGAATTATAATTCTTATTCAGCCGACGACACCACTTTTTTACTGTCTCTTGCAGCATTAACCGTCAATAATGTTTGATTTACCTTCAATAGCGCTAGATTCAAATTTATATTCATGGATCTGTTGACGAGATGACTGGTAATTAGCGAGAGAAAGATCATAATTTCACTTAAAATACATTGTGGGCCACCTTTAACGATCTTTCACAGCAGAAAAATGACAGCCTATATGCCATTACAGCAGAAACTAGCAATACTTTTAAATCATGGCTTAAGTTAGTTTATTACTACACCTTTGAAGATACCAGGCTAAAGCTGATCGGATGCAGTTTGCTAAATTACCACTAAATTTTAGTGCCTTGATGCTCGCTCGTAAGAGCATTGATCATGTGGTTGGGCCCTCAGAAAGCACGATTTTTGGCCAACATGAAAGTGTGCTATACATGGTGGGAAGTGTACCAGACAATTTTGATACTTGCCGTCTTTGAGGGGGGACTTCACACTGGCTCTTACAACCTTGTGGAAACTGCGTTTTTGCCATCAATATTTGCGTTTTTTTGTTTGTGTAACGATCCAAGATTTGCTCATGGACGACCTGGGGATAAACAATTGTTCGTCTTGAATTTGCGTAGCCCAGCAAGAAACTTCGTCAACTAGATTACAGCGTTT
>JALOTI010000070.1 GCA_025457985.1 Leptospira sp. | reverse complement strand
CCTTTTAATGTGATCACAAGTTTTGAGTTTTCCAATTTTCGGCCTGTTTTTTGTTCAAAACTTTTGGAAAGCTCTCTCAGAACTTCTTCCTCTAAGGTTTCACTGAGTTCCACGTCGATAATCGTTCCAGTCGATTCTAAAACGGCGTGGTGGTGTCGATTTCTGTTTGAGTCGAAATGTGTTACACCTGCTTTGACCTCTAAAGTTCCGAGGATTCCTCTCTCGGAAAATAGTTTGAGGTTGTTGAATATAGTGGCCCTAGATGCGTGAGGAAAGTGGTGGTTTACGAGGTGGAATACTTCTTCCGCCTGTAAGTGCTGGTGCTGTTTCAGGAGTAGGTTTGCCATCTCGAGACGTTGGCTCGTGGGACGGATTCCATGCCTTTCGAGAATTTCCTTCACACGTTCGTAATTGGGGTCCATACTTTCCTTGTTCTATTCAATTCAATTTTTGTCAATGATTAGACCGAGTCTAAATTGCATTTAGAGGGAAGTTCTAGGCAAAAAATGGACTTTTAAAGGAACGTGTAGGATATGTCGGCCCAATCGAACCTATGCTTTTTCGGCCTGGTATTTATATGTATTTTTGGATACTGTGTTCCGAAAGCCGCCCAACCGAATTCTCTAGATGACCAGCTATTTTCCGAAAAGGAAATCCGTAGCCTTCTCTCTGACTCCATTGTTCTTTCAAAACTCATCCATGCCGCCAAAGAAAAAAATCAAACCTTGGATGGTTGGAAAGAAAGTATGAAGAAGGATGTTTCTGATTCTGATATACAGGCTGCTCTTTTGAAAGAAGGAAAAAAACCACTGCATATCGAAAGTATTGAAAGAGTTCGAAATGAAATGCGGACAAGAATCGTATGGTCAAGAATCTTATCTTCTATCGGAGAAAAAAGTAGTTCAATGTTAGGTGGTGTATTTGTTCCAAAATCGCAAGGACCCCGTTATTTGAGTTCCGAACCAAAATGGACTATAGTTGAGTGGAGTGATTTTAATTGCACATTTTGTAAAAAATCTCATCCGGCAAATCAAAAGATCAGAGAAAAGTATAAAGGAAAGATTTCATGGTACTTTCAATCCTTTCCTTTGGATCCAGATTCTAAAGAAGGTCTGAGAAGTTTGAGTATCGCAAATTGTATTTAGGAGAAATCTCGAAATGAATATTCAAAATCTATTGATGTACTTTATAACATGGGAACTATCTCTTTTCCTGGTTGCCAGTTGGATGAAGAGCTCTCTGCCTATTCCGATAGAGTTCTCAAAGATTACACAACTGCAAAATCGCTAGGTGTAAAGAACATACCTAGTTTTCAGGTGAATGGAGTTTGGATCGTAGGAGCTATGGATGAGAAATCTTGGGAGAGGGCATTAAAAGCAACAGCCAAAAGATAAAAAATTTCTTGCCTTGTTTCAAAATCCAGAATTTGATTCTCGGACAATCTCTGAGGAGTCTATGAAACACAAATTATTCTTAACCTTGGGAATCCTTATATTTACGATTCACTGTGGAAAAAAAATTAATATATCAATGGTAACCTCTACTTCGATGGAATCGGGGCTACCTTTTGAAATTTTAAAAGGCAACGAATGGAAGGCAGAAAAGGGTGCGGAATTCGTTAAAGTTCACTTTTACGCCGACGAAGCCTTTGCACTCAGCAAAGTTAAAATTGAAAGTTGTGCAGGCAGTTTTAAGGATCGTGTTGCGGCATACGTTAATTTTGACGAAGTCTATGGAAGCACTGATATACAGAAATTAAATGATGAAGTAGTTTTTGAACCAGTTGTTCAGGCTCGTTCTGTAACTTTAAACTTTCAAAGAAACCAGGATATCTGTTTAAAGGGTGTAAAATTCTTTGACGAAAAAGGAAAAGCTTACAAACCAATTACTCCAGAGCTTGTGACAGCGAAGGTTACTGCCTCAGAAACTGCCAGCCCAGAAGTAAGTTACTCTCCTCTCAATCTCTTTGATTCAAAATATGAAAATGCCTATGCATCGAAGAAAGGTGGTAAGGGTGTTGTTCTAAATTTTGAATTTGAAAAGGCGCAAACTATTTCCAAACTCAGGCTTTGGAATGGATACCAGAGATCTGATGTCCATTGTATTAAAAACGGACGAGTGAAAGGGTTTACTCTAACAGGCGATAATGGATATTCTGAGTCAGTAAGTTTGGAAGATACTATGGGTAGCCAAGAAATAAACCTCACCAAAACTTTCGAAGGAAAGTCCTTAAAGTTAACCGTGGATGCCCTCTATCCAGGTTATTCTGAGTCTGGTTTTGTACTCTCTGAACTTCGATTTGGCCATGGATCCGATTGGATCGTTATCGATACTCTCTCCAAATCCAAGGAGACCGCAAAATCCAACTTCGATTTTTTTCAAAAAGCAAATTTGGCTAAAGTCTTAAATCGGGGTTTGACGGGGACAGAAGTTGCCGCTATTCAAACAGATGAAATTGTAGATACTCCAAATTCAACTAACACAGAGGATACGGCTCCATCAACAGAAGAAGAATTAAATCCGCCCACATCAAGCGACTGGACGATACGACTTCGAAGCGACGGTACTTTCTTTTTGGAAGGCAGTACCTCTCGCTCTGATTTTGATAATGGTGAAGAAAGTTCGAGTCGTTTTTATGGTCTGGGAAATTACGAAGTGAAAACAACAGAACAGGGAATAATCACTCTACGTAGTTTTGGTTTTTTGCGAAAGCAAACATTTACCAATTTCCTAGATTACGGCGGTGGTGATTGTAATGGTTGTGGCCGTGACTGCAATATAGTAAAAAATCCTGATCCTAACCAGACAGAAAAAATCTTCCAAGAAGTGATCCAACTGGAGTCTCACGGGAAAAAATTCTATCTCGTCAATAAAGACAAAAAGAATTTGGATTTTTCTCTTTTAGAATTAACTTTGGAATAGATGAAATCGATCCGAATTGTATTTTTAGTTTTCGTTTTTTGTAGTTTTTGCAAAGAAACGACGGTTGATGTAAGTGAAGGAGGAGTATCATCCAAAGAACCTAAGCAAAGTACAGTTGTTAAAATTCACGTTCAATGGGAGTATACGAATCTCCCATTGAAAATGTCAATACACGAGTTAGCTGGTGGCCAACCTTTGGCACTTTGGACGACCGGATCGGTCGCTCTAGAAAAGAAAAAACCCTTTGGTAAAGAAATAGAAGACGGAGTTTTCGAACTAGCTCCAGGAAGGAAGAAGGCATTTATGTTAGTCATGGAAAATCTTTCCGATAAGGATTTGTATTTTTTTGCTGCTCCTCACTCTGCTTTACCTGTTGAACATAGTTTTGGTTTCAAATTTAAATGTCTCTGTGTAAATCATGCTTTCACAGTTCCAAAAGCTCAGGTTTGGTATCGAGTGGTTGAGATACGTTTATCTCCTGATTATTTAGGTGATTCTTTATTTTTAAAACATAATTTAATTGGAATGAGCAAGGAAAGAGTTCTTGAATTTGAAAAATCAGCCAAATCCAATATACACTCCGATCATGATTAAGGTAAAAAGTGAGATTGTTCCGTTTAGTAATTATAATATTTATATTTTTTAATATAAATATATCTTTGTTTTCTGAGACGATTCGTCTTGAGAAAGGATGGAAATTTAAAGTAGAGGGAAGTAATGAGTATTTGCCAATTGAAATTGGAAAAGCTCTTGTCGATCAGGGATACTCCGTCCCTATCGTAGGAACGTACCAGTTCAAACTATCTTTTGATAAAATACCTGATTATTCGTATGCAATCAATTTAGATAGAATTCAATCCGCAGATGAAGCTTTTTGGAACGGAATGGTAATAGGTCGAACTGGCAGATTCTCTCCAAACTACTATTCCTATTGGCATCGGGTTAGATATTATGAAATTCCTCTCTCAAAGTTACTACCAGGGGAAAATATTTTAGAAATAAAAATCGAATGTAGAGAAAAAGAATTTCGCTGCGGGATTTTTCGGTCAGTTCCAATCTTTGGATCACAAGATGAAATCAAAGATCGTATGATCTATGAAGATGTAGGTCAAATACTTATGGCCGCACTGTTTTTTGGAATTTTTTTACAGCAGGGAATTGGTTATGCACTCAACCGCTCATCCAAGTCAGGTCTGTATCTCGCGTTGACGGCAATTTTCTTTGTAGGGTGGCGGATACCTGCATTAAACAAAATTCATTTTATAGGATTTAATCCGGAAATTTTGGTTCGGTTATTGTTTTTTTGCCAGTTTTTATTTCCCGTCTTTCTCCTGTTATTTGTTCACTCTTTGTTTGATCGAAGAATTTCAAAGCTTGCAGTCATTACTTTTTTATTAGATACCATTCTCGCAGTGTTTCAATTATTTGAAATGTCTCCCGATTTTCGTTTTTATTTGGTATATTTTTGGTATCTTTTGCTTGGAATAAAAGTTCCAATTTTGGTTCTTTTGTTATTTCGAAATTATGCAAGGTCTATGGAAGCTATTGTCGTTTCTGTTGGTGCTTTGGTTGCTACTATCTTTGGTCTCATGGATGTGGTGACTGATTTTGTTACCGGCCAGAATGCATATCTTACCCAATATGGAATCATCGTATTTCTTTTTAGCGGAGTGTTTGCGATCGCATTACAAAGTGCGATAACCAAAAGAGAATTACGAAATTTAAATGAGTCCCTTGAGATGATAGTAATTCTCAGGACACAGGAACTGGAAAAACAATATAAAATTCTCAATGATGATCTTTTGATTGCGGCTGGTTTGCAATCAAAGCTGATTCCGCCAATGCATTTCAAACACAAGAGTTTATCCGTCGATTCTACTTTTTTACCCATGGAAAAAATTGGCGGAGATTATTTTGACTACTATATTCATGAAGATGGTTCGATCACTTTTTTGCTTTGTGATGTTTTGGGGCATGGAATAGCGGCTGCTCTCATCGCCAGTATGTTGAAGGTAAATTTTTATGAGCAGGCGCCCAAAAAAAAGGACCCCGCCGAACTTCTGATAGAGCTAAACCAAAAAATGTTACCTGTTGTCGAAAAAAACTATATCACCGCGGTATGTTGTAATTTTGAGTTCAATCAAAATATTCTCAAACATGCGATTATGGGACATCCAAGCCCCATATATCTTAACTCCAAAACGGGAGCTGTTGAAACTCTCGTTGGGAAAGGACCGATTTTGGGATGGCGAGAAAATATATCACTGGAAAGCATTCATACTTTTTTCTCACCTGGAGATCGATTTTTCTTTTACACGGATGGAGTTACTGAGGCGCAGAGTAACAACAAAGAGCTCTTTGGTGAAAAAAGATTGGTTTCCATTTTGGAATCACTCCATGGCGAACCGGTAGAGAAAGTCAACACCGCTGTTTTGTCAGAAGTGAAAAAGTTTTCGAATCGCCTGAGTGATGATGTAACATACTTTGTTGTGGATATACATGAACAGGCTTCTTAAATTCGTTTCGAATATATTGGATGTTGGAAAAACGAATGATCTAACTATAGACTCACTCGTCCGCGTTCAGGTTACGAATTTAGTAACAGTACTTGTTATTCTATCAAATATACAATACAGTTTATTCTTTTTCTATTTTCAAATACCTGGTTTGGTTCCAGTTGTTGCGGTAAATGGATGCATATCAGTCAGTTTGTTTAGTATTTTCTATCTAAATCGTATAGGAAAATATCACCTAGCAAAAACTATATTAATCTCACTTATTTCCGTTCCAATTACCTTTTCAGCATTTTTCTATTTAGGTCCAGAGCCAGGTATTCATTATTTTTATCTTATTTTTATCATCCTACCGTTTGTTCTCTTTTCTTATGAAAATAAATTATTTATATTTTTCTTTCTATTGTTGAATTTGATTTTATACGATTATTTTGAATTCTTTTGTGAAAAATATAATTATGAGTTTGGTTCAACACATTCGAGATCCTTTATTATTAATTTTTTGCGAATTTCGTGCGTCGTGTCCAGTATATCCTTACTTTCTTTTTTTATGTTTTACTTTCTTAGAAATGTTTATAAAAATCAATCTCTTCTGATTCGGAGTAATTTTAATAAAGATAGAATTTTTTCAATTTTGGCTCATGACTTAAAAGGTCCCTTAGGGTCGATGAGCACTTTTCTGGATATTCTCATCGAGGATTTACCTGAGAGAGAGCAGTTGTTAAAATCTCTCAAAGAACTCAGGAAAAATACGAACCAAAGTTATCTGATACTTGAGAATTTGTTAGATTGGGTAAGAAAGGATTCAGGAAAATTGAATTTTTCTCAAGAGTTAGTACTCATAAAACAAATTATCGATGATGTAATCGAACTCCTACGTTTTCAAATATCAGAGAAAAACATTCAAATCATTCAAAAGATTCCTTTTGCTTTAGAAGTTTTTTGTGATCAAAGAAATACTTCTACGATTCTTAGAAATATTCTTTCCAATGCGATCAAGTATTCGATGGATGGTGGCCAGGTTTTTTTGGACTCGGAAGAAAAAGGGAATATGGTTTGGCTACATATAACAGACTCAGGAGTGGGTATGTCGGAACAAACACTAAGTTCCATCAATAGAAAGGATGGTATCGCTACCCAGTATGGAACAAAAGGGGAAAAGGGAACGGGACTTGGTTTACTTGTTTCCTTTGAGCTGATTGCAAACCAAGGGGGTGAGTTTAGAATTGAATCCACCCTGAAAAAAGGTACCAAATTTTCTTTTTCGCTCCCGAAGTTGGCTCCGTCCAAGTAATATGTGGCCAAAAAAATTCTTTCAGTGGTTGGATGGAGACTCTCCCAAAGGCGAGGTAGAATTCTATCCAATAATAAATGAAAACTATGAGTCAAATCTTCCAAATGTTTTTATAATAGGAGATTTAACAGGTGTACCACTACTTAAGTTAGCAGTTGATAGTGGAGTAAAGGTTTGGAACCACATTCCAAAAAATGATTCCGAGTTTTTGGATGCCGTTATAATAGGAGCAGGCCCAAGCGGAATATCGTGTGCATTGGAAGGAAAAAAGCTTGGGAAAAAAATTCGGGTTTTAGAGAGCAATTTGGCCTTTCAAACCATTCAAGGTTACCCAAAGGGAAAACCTATCTTTGCAGAACCTAAAGACTTCCAAGTTGAATCCGCATTAGAGATTTCAGATGGAACGAAAGAGTCACTATTGGATTCATTAAACAATACCTTAAATAAAGCAAATTTAGAAATTAATTATGGTGAAAAAATTGAAAGAATTCTCAGAAGTAGTGGGTATTATACAATACTAACGGAGTCAGGCAACTCATTTAAGACAAATTCCATAATTTTAGCCATTGGCAAATCAGGAAATCCGAATCGACTTGGAGTACCTGGCGAATCCTTACCTTCTGTCTTTCATAGATTCATAGATCCTGCAGAAACAAAAAACCAAGATGTGATAGTTTGTGGTGGAGGTGATTCAGCTTTAGAAGCAGCGATTGCATCCGCATCGTATGCAAAATCTGTAACCATTGTTTATCGAAAATCTGAGTTTGCACGTGCGAAGTCTCAAAATCGAGAGGCTATAGAAGACTTAGTCAAATTAGGTAAATTGAAAATATATTACAATGCTACCATCTCCGAAATCTTAGATCAGAAACTCTTTATCAAAACGGAAAGCGGATCGAAAAAATTGCCATACGATTCTCTTTATGTTTTAATAGGGAATCAACCGCCAAAATCCTTCTTAAACAAACTTGGAATTCGTTTCCAAAATGATCGAAAAAAAGAAGATTTTATCGGATTAGGTGCGATGCTTGGTTTTGCTGGCTTGGCATATTTTGGGAAAGCTTCTTTTTATGGTGCTACTTGGTTTAGTGGATTAGCAAATTTTTTTGCAATCGTTTCTATTTCACTCGGACTTACTTGGAGTTTTCTAAAATTGCAAGCAAACCAATTCCAGATTCGTTGGAATTGGAATACGTATAGAAATTTGTATCTTTTGCTAGCTTTTCTTTATTTTTGTTTTGTTTATTTTTTTGCTACCTATCAAGGATTTTTACTTTTTGGTAAGTATCCTGCCTTCCATTATACCTTTCTCTACAGTTTAACAATTCTTGTTTTCGGAATACGTCGTATGTATATTCGAAGAACAGAATATATCAAATG
>JALOTI010000069.1 GCA_025457985.1 Leptospira sp. | reverse complement strand
TTAAAAAGGCGGATCCTTGTTGAAGTAAACGTACGTGGGCGGGATATGGTTGGATTTGTTTCAGAAGTACAAAAAGAAACGAACAGCATAGAAGAAAATCTACCGCAAGGATATTCCGTGGATTGGGGTGGACAGTTTGAAAACTTTACTCGTGCAAAAAATCGTCTGGCTTTGGTAATCCCAATAGCCGGGGCAATCATTTTTGTAATGTTATTTATAGCATTTGGGAATGTGTATTATGCATTGGGAGTTTTTATGTTAGTGCCTCTATCTATATCGGGGGGCATAATAGCTCTTGTTATGCGAGGGCTTCCGTTCTCCATACCTGCTGGGGTTGGGTTTATTGCTGCGGCAGGTATCTCCGTGTTAAACGGGGTAGTCTACGCATCGGCTCTTAAGGACAATATAAAGGAAAATCCGAATGCGTCTCTTGCTGTGATAGATGCAGCTGTGTATACCCTACGAGCTGTGGCTACTACCGAGTTAGTTGCAATCATAGGATTTTTGCCTATGGCGATCGCAACGAGTGCAGGAGCTGAGGTTCAAAAACCATTAGCAACTGTGGTAATGGGTGGTGTTCTTGTTGCAACGATTCTCTCTCGTTTCCTTTTACCGATTGCATTTGAATTCTTAGTTAAGTTAGCACAAAAACAAGAAGCAAGGCAACAAGAAAGAGATAAAAAAAGAAACGAATACTTTTTAGAGGATATGAAAAAGTACCATACAGAGTCACTAGGATACATTCCTCCCAACAATCACGATTCAGATATTGTTTCGAAATTTGAACCAATAGAAGAGAAAGAAAGATCTAAAAAAAAGAAACCAAATAGGAAGTAGAATTTATGAAACCAAATTATTATGTAGCACACCCTTGGCACGGATTGGAACTAGGACCAAAGGCACCAGAAGAACTGGATGTATTTATTGAGTTAACCCCTCAGGATCCTGTTAAATATGAAATAGACAAAGCATCTGGATTTATTCGAGTGGATCGTCCACAAAAGTATAGCAACCGTTCACCTACACTATATGGCTTTATTCCCCGTACATATTCTGGGGAGGCTTCCGCTAAACATTGCTCTACGGTAGTCGGGAAAGCTGACATCCAAGGTGATGGGGACCCTATTGATATTTGTGTTTTGACTGCCAGCCCAATCACACATGGAAACACAATCCTCACAGTGATTCCGATAGGTGGTCTAAGGATGATTGATAAGGGAGAAGCGGACGACAAGATCATAGCGGTCTTAAAAGGTGATGAAGTTTTTGGACAAATGAAGGATATAACTGAAGTTCCAAAAGCTCTCGTAAACAAACTTCACCATTACTTTTTGACTTACAAATTAGATCCAAACTCTCCGTCTACAGGAACCGTCGAAATCACAGAAGTCTACGGTAAAGACGAAGCAATTCGTGTGATTCAATTTGGAATCGAAGATTATATTAAAAAGTTCGTTACAGTATGAAAAAAGTTTTAGTATTTTTAATTGTGACAATTTCACTTTTTGCAAATGAAAAGAATATCTATAATTTGCAATCGACCGAGGAACAAATGTTTCTTGGGGAAGAGACTGAATCTCATGATAAAAAAGAAAAATGGAATCTTGAAGAGTTGGAAGAATTTGCTGTTTCAAGTAACCCTCTTTATTTACGTGAAAAACAATCGATAGGAATTGCAAGAGGGGATATTATAACTGCAAGTCTTTACTACAATCCTATCTTTAATATGCAGCAACAATTTATGGGTGCAAGGAATAGTAGCCAAACTGGTTTACCAGAGACTTCCATTATTTACAACCAACCGATTGACTTAAGTGGAACAATTGCACAAAGAGGAAAAGTCGCTAAACAAGAGTTTTTGGCATCTATAGCGAGCTTCAAGGATTTTGATCGTCTTTTTAGATTGAGACTTAGGCAAAATTTCTGGACCTATTTGTATGTCACAGAACAGATCAGCTACCAGAAGGAATTTTTGGAAAACTACCAAGACCTTCTCGATCTAACTAAGCTTCGAGCAGAGAAGGGTGATATTTCATTTTTAGAATATGATCGACTTGAGTTAGAAAGAATCCAAATAGATAGAGAATATAGAAACGCTCGTATACTCCGGGCACAAGTTGTAAAGAACCTACGTATTTTGATTGGAAATACGGATATTTCAACACCACTAAACATCAAAGGAAGACTTCAGTTTTTGTCCTCAAAAGAGTTTGGTATTGATTTAAAAGGTTATGATGTTGAGAATCGACCCGACTTAGTTGCTCTCAAAATTCGGCAGCAAAAAGAGCGGATGAATGTGGAATTAAAAAAGAGAGAGGCAATTCCTCCACTTACTCTTGGAGTAGAGTTCTTAAATAAGGGAAATGAGAATGTAACAGGTGTTTACGCATCATCCCCTTTGCCTTTGTTCGATAGAAAACAAGGTGAAATTCTAAAAGGCGAAGAGACCTTCAAAAGACTCAGTTTTGATGTCGATGCAAAAAGAAATGAGATACTCTCTGAGATTTCGGCTGCCGCAAAGGAATTGCAAGCAAGGGAATCTCAACTATTGGAATATCAAAAAATTGGTCTAATTGAGAAGAATAAGGAAGTTCAAGAAAAGTCTAGATTGGCTTACATACGTGGTGCTTCTAACCTTGTTACTTTTCTGGAAGCTGAAAAGAACTATCTGAACGTTCTCCGTAGCTATTACGAGATCATCTATCTTTATTACAACGCACTTGAAAGTTACAGGGCAGCCATTGGAAAAATGGACCCTCAGGAATATTAAATATGAACTTACAATTTATTACAAAAAATTTCAGAAAAATCAGTGTAGTGATCTTGGTATTCAGTATCGGATACTTTGGTTACACGAAGTTTTTTTCCAAATCAAACGCAACAGAAGTGTTATCGGAAGACAAAACGAAATTTAGGATTTCGGATGAAATTCAAAAGTCTCACCCATTTTCACTCGTTTATTTGGAAGAAAAAGCCCTAGAAGAAGAATTACAACTTCCTGGAACAGTTTCGTATGACATGAATAATGTGGCGAAAGTTGGGTCGCGAGTTAGTGGCCGATTGCAACAAATTTTTGTTAAAGAAGGTGACTACGTTAAGAAGGGAACTGCATTAGCAAGTTTACAATCTGTTGAGCTTGGTGCAACAGAAGCGAATTATCTCAAATCTCGAGCAAGGCTAGAAGCACTTAAAGTCCAGGCTGATAGAGCAAAAGATCTATATGAGAGAAAGGTAACATCAGCAAAAGAATATGAAATGTCTCTCATGGACTACAAAACGGTAAAGGCCGAGATGGAAACATCCAGAAATGCATTGGAAAATCTAGGTCTAAATGAGGTAGAGATTTCGAATCTCGAACAAGGGAAATACAACTCAAAAAATCTTTTCATTCGGACTCCAATTTCGGGAACAGTAACCGTGCGGGAGGCCTTGATTGGGCAGGCCGTGAATGCAAGGGACAATTTGTTTACTGTTGCTGATTTAAATGTGCTTTGGATCAACTTGGAAGTTTATGAAAAAGACCTTTCTGCCATCGGCATAGGAAATGAGGCAAAAGTTATTCCTATTGGATCTAAATCAGAGTCCTTAAAAGCTAGGGTGTCTCATGTCGGAGATATAATTGATCCTGTCAAAAAGACAGCCGAGATTCGTTTGGAAGTCCGCAGTCCTCGTGGGAAACTCCGACCTGGACAAAGTGTAAGTGCTACTGTCATAGGTGCTATGGTGGAATCTACACAAAACAAACCTAAGGTTTTGCCAGATTCATGTATCCATAAAATCGAGGGTGAGAATTATGTTTTTGTTCGAAATGGAGATGGCAGTTTTACAGCCAAAAAGATCGTTCTTGGCAAAAACTACGACAGTTGGGTAGAGGTTGTGAGTGGACTCGAGTCGGGGGAAGCTGTCGTGAATGAGGGAAGTTTCGTTTTAAAAAGTGAGTTCCTAAAATTATAAGTTTTTGGTTGACATAACAGATATTTCCTATTTATCTGTATAGTATGAAAGACCTTACCGAAAAACAGGAATCCGTCCTGCAATTTATTACTGAAATTGTCAGAGAGAAAGGATTCCCTCCTACGATTCGGGAGATCGGTGACCAATTTGGCATTACCGCAAAAGGTGCCTACGACCACCTAAAGGCGATTGAAAAGAAAGGATATATTCGTACTTCCAAGAACCAGAGCCGTGCCATCGAGTTACTCAAAGGTGCTTCTGAGGAAGCTTTGGTTGTGCGAGCATCTGGGATACCACTTCTTGGACAAGTGGCGGCCGGATCGCCAATACTTGCAGAGGAAAACATCGAGGAATACATTGCGGTTCCGGATGATCTTGCTACAAAACCTGGCACCTTCGCCTTACGTGTGAGAGGAGACTCTATGATTGAGGCAGGCATCAGCGACGGAGATATTGCAATCATCCAAAAAAAAGAGACAGCTAGAAATGGAGAGATCGTAGTTGCTCTCCTTGAAAATGAAGCTACTCTGAAAGTTTTTTTTAAGGAAGCGGATCATATTCGTTTGGAGCCAAGGAACTCAAAACTAAAGCCCATAAAGGCAAAAAAAGTTCATATCTTAGGAAAACTAATCGGACTCTATCGTATTTACTGATTGACCCTACCCCTTCAACGGGAGAGGCTTCAGTTGATGTACTTTCGAATTCTTTTATTCACTCTGCTTCTAGTTTCATGTGCACCTGAGCGTCAGCAAGTGGAGGCACATGACCTCAAACGAGTTTTAGAGAGATTTGCTCAGAATCGTATCCAAACAGGTATTACAGCCACGGAAACTAAAGGTGCTCCCTCGGACAAAGCATTGTTTGAAGAAGCATGCGAAGTCTATAGACTTTCTCTCCCTAAGGCAAAAGATATGCTTAAAAATCAGAATCCCGAACTCTTTGAATCGATCTATGGAAATGAATGAAATGAAACATCGGGAACGAATCCTTTGGATCTGTGGAATCTTTGTGGCATTGGGTGTGGGATTTTTTTTCGCTCCAACTAAGGCGTCTGCGATATCAGAAGAGGCAGAAAAGTATCTTTTAAATCTTCACGAAGTAGTTAATTTTATAGAGAATGATTATGTAGATCCTCCCGTTGAGAAAAAAATCTATGTCGGTGCCATCCAAGGAGCATTACAGAGTTTAGGTGATCCACACTCACGCTTCTTAGACACCGAGGAATTTGCTGAACTTCAGAATGAAACCAAAGGGAGTTTCGGTGGAATTGGCGTAGAGGTGAGTTTCCAAGAAAACGCCTTTGTGATCATTGCTCCGATTGAGGGAACTCCAGCTTGGAAGGCGGGTCTACTTCCTCAGGATCGAATTATCGAAATAAATGGCAAGTCAACAAAGGCAGTTTCTTTAAGCGACTCAATCAATATGATGCGCGGAGAGGTTGGATCCTCGGTGACGATGAAAATCGAACGAAAAGGTATTAAAGAGCCAATCACTGTAAATTTGGTAAGAGAGCTCATTCAGATCAAATACATTCGTTCCTCTTATTTTGAAAAAGAAAAAACAGGCTACATTAAATTGGTTCAATTTATGGGCCGAGAGAATACCAAAAAGGAATTCATCAAACATTTAGAAAACCTCAAAGTTAAAGGCGCCGATAAACTAGTGTTAGATTTGAGAATGAATCCGGGAGGTCTCCTGGATTTAGCCATTGACCTTGCTGATTTATTTTTGTCACCTGGATTAGAAATAGTTTCTGTAAAAGGAAGAGGTGGTTCCCTTGTACGCAGTTACAAATCGGAGAAGTCCAATGAAAAATACCTGGACCTACCCGTTGTTATACTCTTGAATAATGGATCTGCGAGTGCCTCAGAGATACTTGCCGGAGCATTAAAAGACAATAAACGAGCAAAAGTTGTTGGAACACAAAGTTTTGGAAAAGGTTCCGTTCAGTCTATTTTCCCACTTTCCAATGGTACGGGTGTAGCGATAACAATTCAAAAATACTATACTCCTTCAGGTGTATCGATACACGGAAAGGGAATTACACCTGACTTCATTATAAATCCGATTCAAGCTTCCGATGATGATAGATTTAACTTAGAAAAGGCGATAAAAAAGAATCTAATTCGTCCTTTTTTGGAAAAGACTCCCGAATATAATGAAACTGCGGTGAAAAACTTCCAAAACCTTTTACGAGAGGAAAAACTTTCGATATCAGATTCGGTGGCAAAACTCTTTCTTTACAACGAAATGCGGCAAAATTCCTCCAATGCGCCCAATTTAGAATTGGATCTACAGCTGGCTGAGGCGATTCGTATTTTAAAAGAATAATGGCCTTAGGACTAGGGATTGAAACAAGTTGCGACGAAACTTCCCTTTCCATAGTGGAAGACGGAAACAAACTTCGTTCCCTAAAGATTTTCAGTCAGATTGAAATCCACTCTGCCTACCGGGGAGTGGTACCCGAAGTGGCGTCGAGAGCCCATTTGGAAAAGATTAATGGAATCTATGCGGACGTCCTTCGTGAATCCCAAGTGAGTCCTAAAGATTTGGACTATGTTGCTGTGACGAACCAGCCAGGATTAGTTGGTTCGTTAATGATGGGTGCGCAGTTGGCACGGTGTATACATTTAGTCTACAAAACTCCGATAATAACTGTAAATCATCTGGAGGCTCATTTAGCAGTTGTTGGGTTAGAAGAGCAGTTACCAACTTTTCCCTTTTTAGGGGTGTTGCTCTCAGGTGGAAATAGTTCTATATATCTTTATAAAAATTTTGGGGAACTTGAACTTATCGCAGATACTTTGGATGATTCCTTAGGAGAAGCTTTTGATAAGGTGAGTTCTATTTTAGGTTTGCCGTATCCGGGCGGTCCTTATGTGGAAAGAGAGGCAAATTCTTATGAAAAAAAAGAGGAACCTTCCTTTTTCCCAAAACTCTTAAAGGAGGACCGAGCGGAACAAATACGATTTTCATATAGCGGACTTAAGACTGCAGTTCTTGTGCATCTAAAACATAATCCAAGTCCAAATATTCCCAAAGTTTGCCATGACTTCCAAGAAACTGCTTTTGAGCTTGTGGTTCGAAATATTCATAAATCTGTAACAAAAACAGGGCTGAGAAGTATCGTATGTGCTGGTGGTGTGCTTGCCAACACAACCCTCAGGAACAAATTGGAACAAGCTGCGAGAGACTTTGGTTGGAATCTCAGCTACCCGAAACAAAAGGTTCTCTGTACGGACAATGGAGCTATGGTTGCCTGTCTTGGTTACCACCTCTGGAAGTCTGGAGTTTGTGCGGGATTGGATTTTAAAATTAGCCCAAAAAGAAGTTTTGAAGAAACACTATGAAAATTAACCTTACTTGGATCCCTAATACGCTCACTCTTGGAAACTTAACATTGGGGTTTGTATCCATGCTACTTGTTTCAGAAGTGACCCCAGCAACAGCAAATGCGCATGAGATGTTTACAATGGCAGGAGTTTTTATCATCTTAGCTGCGTTATTCGACGGATTTGATGGAATGGCTGCCAGGGCCTTAAATGCGACCAGTGAATTGGGTGCAGATCTGGATAGTTTGGCCGATTTGACAACTTTTGGAATTGCCCCAGGGTTTTTGTCATACCGGATGTTTTTCTCAGACTTAAAATTAGATATTTTTGGAAAACCAGAGTTTTTACCTTTAGGGATGTTTGTTGCTGCGCTCTATCCCATTTGTGCTGCCTACCGTTTAGCTCGCTTTAATGTTGCACATGACCCCAAATCTTTTGTTGGGCTTCCCAGTCCTGTGGCAGGAGTTGTGGTTGGAATCTTTCCATTAGTCTTTCAAGTGTCTCAGGTTCCGAGAATCGTGGCGCTGGTATTTTTTGTTTTGACAGCACTCCTTATGGTTTCAACTCTCCGGTATTCAAAACCACAAGTAGCAATACGTGGATTGTTTTCCTGGAAAAAAATTGGTGTAACTGTGTTTGGACTCTGCCTAGTCTTATTAGCTATCGGTTTTTATCGATGGCCATATGTTCTATATGCAGCCGTTGGCTTTTATGTTTTTTCTGGGATTGTGGCCTTTGTGATCCATACTATCCAAGAACTTAGAGTTTAAACAATCTGGAAGACTTGCAGGAGGTTTGCCACCGCAAAAATGGTACGCACCTCGGGCGAGATA
>JALOTI010000068.1 GCA_025457985.1 Leptospira sp. | reverse complement strand
GGAAAAAACCAATCCATTGATTCTTTCGTTGTCTCTTCTTCTTTTTTGGAGGAATGAAAGATGGGTGCAAAATTAAAACTGGATTTAGATTTATCTGCTTTGGATTGGATGATAAAGAGCCAGGACCATTCGGAGAAGGAATCCCTATTTTCCTTCGCAAAAAGTAATAAAGGTAAAACCAATCTACTTTTTTCCAAACGCCCTTCTTTGGAATACTCTTGATTATTAGTATACAATAAACTGTAAAAACTAGATTCGGCAGTTCTACCATTTCCATATATTTGATTTTCAGAATAATATATTGGAATGAACCATTCTCTATTTTTTCTACCTAAATCAGACCCAAAATCTTCTCTAGATTTATGATAGATCGGAAATACATTCAAAGATTCAAAATCTTCTCTGAGTGTGTAATTTGTAATTAAAAGATAACTACGGAATGACTCTTCATACGAATCACTTGCATAATAGAGGATTGGAACTAGTTTTATTTCCTTCTCATGATTGCGTATCGATGTGTATACAACAGATCCAAAAATATGGGATTCCCTTAGATTTGCAGACCCATCTAGATACTTAGAGCGTATATTCAGAAAAAATGGAATCGCCCAGTTCGCAAGATACGATTCTCGATTCTGTATTCTATTTTCTTTTGAATATTGGAAAAATGGCAAGAAACGATAAGATGTTTTGTCAGGACTATTTGCTGATTGAAATAGGAGTAACAAACTGGTAAAGTCGGTATTTTTTTTGAAATTAGATTCCATATATAGAAACGGAATCGGCAAAAATGATTCTTTATATATATCTCCAGATTTTTCCCGTGTCGCTGATGAAACATATAGAGGTGATATAATATATTTGGAAGCAATCGGATTGTCTTTCGAAAGAGGTTTATTTTGTACAAGTATAGGAACAATTGGTAGATAAAATTGAGAATGATAAACCAACTCATCTTTTTTAAATTCTTCTTTTTCATAATAAAAAGGAAAGATTAAAAAATTTCTATCTTCCAATTCTTTAGTCTTAAATTGAGAACTGTAATAGAGGGGAATGGATGTCATACTTGTCCTTCTTCTAACAGAAGAAGAAACATCATCAAAGTGTAAATAAATTGGAGATATCCATGTATTCCTTGTTATGTTTTGAGGATATTCAGTTTTATTTATATAAGTTAAAAGAGGAGGAATCACTAAAGAATCTGATACAGATTCATCTTCCTCCAACTTCATTCGTTGCCAATAAAACGGTAGAAATCGAGAACCAGTTTTTAATTCTGATGAATGCCAATTTACGAATGGCCAAAGTATGGAGCGCTCTTTGACTGAATTTTCAACCAAATCCTCAGTTAAGTATAAAAATAGACCATAGGAATGACGTTTCGCATCCGGAGAATTTTGGTAACCATAGATAGGAAAGATTACCCTATACTTCAATTCATTCGACGAGTACCAAACGAAAGGTAGTGGGATTGGCCCTGCATATATATTCTCATCCTCTTCTGTATCGTAGGTAAACCAAGCTAACGGGAGCAAACGAATGTGGCGCTTTGTGTCTGCGGCTTCGTATCCAAAAACTCCAAACAACAAATTGACACCAAAAAAATTATAAGAATCTTCTCTCGTGAAATTTCGTTTTGAGGTGACCTTCGCCGAATCTGCTTTAATTTTGATTCCACCAGAACTGGTTTCTGATTTTGCATTTGGCAAAATGTTTTCAATCAACTTGGTGCTCGTACGATTTGAGATACGGAACCCGTAATAAAGCCAAGAAATATCAGTATCTAAATAATAATATTTTGAAATTTTTCCCCCATCCAGAGAAAAGGAAGGTTCGAATATACCCTTAGTTGATTGTGATGCAATTCCTAATATATTTAAATTTACATTATTATACTTTTCTTTATCTGTTTCGTCTGCAAAATCTCCATCAAAATAAAGCGGAAAAACCAAAGTCCCCTTTGAAGTTTCACCTTTCCAGGAATGGTAAAATGGAAAAAAAGTCTGAGAATTTTGGTCTTTCTTAAAATCATTTTTGGAATAGTAATTTAACATCCAAAGCTTTTTTTCCTCGGGTGACCAACTTGAATAGAAACCTAAACCCCATTTGGAGCCCGATTCGGAATTTTCTTCCGTATTACCGAATTGAAAACTAAAAGGAAACCAAATCGAGTAGGAATTTTTTTCATAAAATCGAATTGGCAAAATAGTATTTTGAACCAACTCATTTTTATCATTTTTGGTCCAACTAACTAGGCCAAGAACATTGGTAAATGTCTCTTCTTTGGTTTTGTTTCTATAGAGAATCGGAAAAATTGAATATCCGTCTTCATTTTCAACTAAACCATCTGTTTTTTTGATTTGTTTGGACCAGGAATAATAAAATGGAAAAACAGTTCGCCGAGTGACAAATCCGTTTTTGGTTTTTTCATCTATACCATAATATATGAATAATAATCTTTCATCAATGGTATCATTTTTATGAAAATAATATATAGGACCAAAGGAGGTGCTCTCCCTACGATCTAATTTCTCATCATTGCTAAAGTAGAAAGGAAAAAGATATCTATAAGAATTCTTTTTGTGGAAGTAAAAAGGGAAAATCCAAATTCGATCCAGGTTTCCTTCCGTATCCTTTTCCATATCAAGTAAGACCAAAGTGTTGGTATGCGAACGTTTATCCGAATAAGTTTCCCTATAGTAGAAAAAAGGAACCAGGGTAAAGGATTCATTTTGGTTGTATTCCGTGTTCCAATAGATTGGAAAAAAAATCATGGATTTTTCAGTTTTACCATTAGTCACCGATTGGTTTTTGTAAAAATTTAGCAAATAAAAGGTGGAATGATTTGACGAATAACTTCTGTATATTGGCGGAAGGATTCCAAACCAAGAATGCGCCGCTTTTTCCTCCTCCTTAGTTTTTAAATCCGTTGTCGTATTTCGGAAATAAAATGGAATGAAGTATAAGTAATCTTGCTTTTTGTAATAAAGGATCGGTGATAACCAAAGACGATCCAAACTCCCTGACTCTGAATTTGCTTGGTCATACAAAAGCAGTATGTTTTTATGATTGGAACCATCCTTCTCTTTTTTGTAAAAAAAGAGCACAGGAAACATATGACTGGTCTCTCCCAGTGTATTGTCCTTATAAAAGTAGAAAGGAAAAAAACTTATAAATTTGTCCTGAGTCGAGTTAAGATTTTCTTTGGAGTAATAGTAATTAAGTAAATAAAATGTAGAGTGGTTTAGCGAATAACTTCGATAAATCGGCGGAATGATTCCAAACCAGGAAAGGGACAGATTTTCTTCCTCTTTGGTTTTTTCATCTTGATTGGTATTTTGAAAATAAAAAGGGATGAGATACAAATAATTCTGTTTTTTATAAAAAAAGAGAGGAGATAACCATAGGCTATCTAAATTCCCAGACTCTGAATTGGTTTGGTCATACAAAAGAAGTATGTTTTTATGAGTAGAACCATCCTTTTCTTTTTTATAAAAAAAGAGCACAGGAAACATATGACTGGTCTCTCCCAGTGCATTGTTACCATAAAAGTAAAACGGAAAAAAACTTATAAATTTGTCCTGAGTCGAGTTAAGATTTTCTTTGGAGTAATAATAATTAAGTAAATAAAAAGTAGAGTGATTTGGCGAATAACTCCTGTAAATAGGAGGAAACAAACCAAACCAATTTTCAGTGCCTTCTACCTTGGAGATTTTATTAAAATATAAGGGAAATACGGTTAAATAATCATTTCGCTTCCAATAAAAAATTGGCAATATCCATGTCCTGTCCACTTGACTCGTTTTTTTATTCGAATCTACATCATATAACCAAAAAATATTTTGGTGTTTTGTTTCCGAATCTTCCTTGGAATAGTATAAGGGCAATAGCGGAAACCATAAAGTCCTATACTGACTAACTGCATTGTTTACTGAATCAGAATAGTGAAAGGGAGAATAGGATTGACTCTCCGATGACTTCAATTCTCGGTTCGTGGTTTTTTGTTGGTAGTATCCAGGCAAAACAAAAGTCGATCTAACATTTGTTTCAAATTCATCCCTACTTGTATAGAAGAAGGGAAGTACACCAAGATAACTCGAGTTATTTTTTGAATTGCCAGAAAAATAGAAAGGGAAAAAAGATTCGGTCCGATTTCCTTCCCGGTCCACATCATAATTGTATAAGATAAAATAATTTTTGGAGACCCTTGGATCCAGCTTACTTTCAATCGTTTTAAAAAAAGGAAAAAACTGCGTTTTTTTGAACTTGGGATAATCCGTCGTATTTGCAAACCAGAAGAAATGAAAGTGGTTGTGGGTAGGATTGTTTCTCGGCCAATTCTCCCACTCGATAAAAAATGCATCCAAACGGTATTTTTTATCCTTTTCAGAACCGTATACTTTAACTCTTGTTTCTTCTAAGTCGCTAAAGTCATTTGCGAATAGACTCGGAAATGATACGAATGATGAGAGAACGAGACAGACTAATAAAAGAGGAGAGAATCTCACTGTATTTCGCTTTCCAGAAAAGAATAAAATCGCTTCGTATTTTTATCCACACATTTTCCCGAATTTTGAGTTCGGGATTGGTCTGGATGACCTATAGTAATTTTAGTTACAAACTCTCCCAATTTGTCAAATCAGGATGTTTGCCCTCATAGACTTTGTAGAGTTAGAGGACAAAATGAAAGACTCAAAACTATTTGATTTAAAGAAGCTGGCTACTCTATCTTTGCTAGAATTAATTTAAAATTTCTTTTGTCTTCCGTTAGATTTACGTTAACGTTTGCAACTTCCGACTTGAATGTACAAAAGATTTGTTGGCAGATAATGTCATTGGAAAACTTAGCGGGCGTTACCTTTGCATTGACATCCTTACCCAAAACATTTACAACTCCCGAAAATGCTTTTTTTGTATCACTTGCTCTCGACACGACAAGATATATGGACAATTGGTTGATTGTCAGTGTGCTTTTATCTTCACGAACTTTGATGCCAAGTTTGTCCCAAGTGTAATAAAGTCCGTCTTCTCTATTTTCCTTCACATCATAGGCCCCAAAGATAGGCTCATAGTCTTCGATTTTTAAACCAGGACTAAGCTTTTGATTGCCTACGACCACACCATCTTCTTGGATTGAAATCTTTATCTGTTTTGGATTTGCATTGGTAGAAAAAATAAAGCCGAAACAAAGAAAAAGTAGGAAGTATAAGAACTGATTGCGATACATTTGTTACCTCTATTGGGAAAGTCCTTGAAGTATTCGATATCCAAAAAGTTTGTCTACTTAGATTTTTCTTGTTTATTTCATTCCTAATCTGAATTTTTAAGGGAGTGCCGATGGAACTTATTCGCCTAGAAAAAACAAACTTAGAGAGCCTGCGCCAATTGAACGAAGTGTTTGCAGAGGCTTTTGAAGATCCTGATACCCATCTTTCTAAAAAACCAAGCGATTCGTATCTAACAAACCTACTCTCAGATCCTAATTTCATAGCCCTTGCGGCTATCGAGGCGGATAAAACAATCGGTGGAATCACTGCGTATGTACTAAAAAAATACGAACAAGAAAGAAGTGAAATCTATCTCTATGATCTTGCCGTCGCTCTTCCCTATCGTAGGCAAGGGATCGCCACATCATTGATTGAATACTTAAAAGGAATTGCAAAAGAAATCGGAGCTTGGGTTATTTTTGTCCAAGCGGATCAGGAGGATGTTCCTGCCATTCGATTGTACGAATCCCTGGGTACAAAGGAAGCTCCATTCCACTTCGATATACAACCGTGAATCTTTGGACAATCTCATAAAAAAAACGGCCTCCGAAGAAGCCGTAAGGAGAAATAGCAATTTATAAGAATAGAATCCTAGAAAGTTTGGGAGTATGTAACTCGGTAGTATGTACCGTTCATGTCTCCTGCTTGTTGTGGAGTGTTTAAGTAGGTGGTGAAAGTTGCTGGGTTACTAGCAAAACCAATCAACTGGGCGTTAGTAGGTCCTGCTACGTTTGCCACGGAATCCCCTGCGGAAAATCGAAGTGATCCGGATCCTACTCTGAATTTTACGTAAAGACCTGTCCATTTGTAAACAGTTGCATCAGTATCCCCATTTCCACCAGAAGGGCGCACTCGCAATTCTTCCCAGTGAAGACCACCACTTAGCCATTCTGTGAATCGGTACCCTGGGAAAGCCCAAAAATGGGTGTAGTTTAAGGTAGCGTTTTTATTAGGGAACATAGCAGGAACCGCGTTGATAGACTTTAGCGCTTCAGCACCTTCTGTTGTTGCTGCTAAATTCTCAACAGTTGGATCCACGGATCCGTGAAGGGTTACACCGCCCGGTGTTGTTCGAGGATTCGTTTGAGACTTTGTTCCAATATAATACCCACCATACAACTCAGCTTCAAATTTATCCTTGTCATAGAACATTGTGATGTTTGGAACAATACCTTCATTGAATACAGGGTTTCCATTTCCAAAGTTTCCTCTAGAAAGCAGGTTTCCGTTTAGGATACCAATTTGAGGGTTCACATTCAATGCTCCCTCCAAAAGAGTGAAATTCAAACCCACGCCAAACTCGGTCCAGTGGCCAAAATTTCCAGCTCCACCATTTCGGATTCCACTCCAGAGAATTGTATATCCTGTGATACTCACTTTATCGTTAATTGGTATGCCAACTTGTGCCATTGGAGTCAGACCAAAGAAAGAGTCTGAGTTGATCGTAAGAGTGGCCGTATACGGAATTTTTGTTTCCTTTTTCTCTTGGGCAAAAAGACTCCCCGCGAGAAATAAAGAGACAGATAAAAGACTAGCGATTCGCATCTTCATTCTAAGTTACCTCTGGCAATCTTTATAGCAAAATCCATGCCAGCTCGAAAAAATTTCAGTTTCCAGAATTAGAATCATCGTTAATCATAATTTCCGCATATTATACACGATTTTTTATTCGTGTATTTAGTTACCTGTATTATACTTCCTGTACTTTTATTCGTGTTTCCTATTTCCCTAATTTCGCGGAACCTTCAAATTGCCCAAAAACTAGGCAATCTGCCTTAAGGCTGTTAGTTTTTATCTGAATGGGGAGTATTTTTTTTTAGAGAATTTTTTGTATTTTTTGAACTTCAAATGAAAAATTCGATTCTAAGTTTAGGATAGTTATTTTCCCATTTTCTCATGAATATATTTTTCTATTCTAATTTTTGAATAGTTTTATATGTACATTTAGAGAAATACCTAAAATCCTCACTGTTTATTTGATTCAGACACCAATTGTGTATCACATTGGACCAAAACATGCCGGCTCGAATAAAATGGTCCCCAAAAAAAATGAATTATTAAATCAATCGTAGACCTGTAGAAAACGATCCTCTCAGGTCGTTTGCATTTCGACGCAAACGGTTTGGATAGAGAATTGTAACCAAGGTCTATATTTGATTGGGCAGATTGTTCTACTGGCTTAATTTCCGTAAGCTTTTGTGGAGATTCTATCTAGTTTACACTTTGTATGTGAATTTGGATCGATTTTTTGAATTGATTGTTTCTCTTGTCAGGAATTTAGATTATAAAACAATATCTATGGATAAGTCTTTATCGGAAAATAAAATAAATACTCTTCGTTCCGAACCAGAAGAGTTTGGCTACTCACTTGGAATTAAAAAATAAAATCATAGAACATAACTTAGATCTTTTTGGAATGACTTGTGCAAACTGCGCTCTTCGAATCGAGAAGGGCCTTTCTAAATTGGAAGGTGTGAGGGATGTTAGAGTTAATTTTGCCAGGGAATCTATTTTTTTACGAACTACTGATTCGATACAAATTGACTCAATCATAAAAAAAGTGGAATCTCTTGGATACCAAGCAACGGAAAAAGATTCAAACAAACAATCAGAAGTAGAAAAGAAACATAAAGAGCAGATCCGATTGCTGAAATTTAGATTTATCGTCTCTTTAATTTTTTCCCTACCCTTATTCTACAATATGGTAACTCATTTCCAAATTTTATCCTTTTTACCAATGCCGAATCTTCTGATGAACAAATGGGTTCAAATGTGCCTGGCAACTCCAGTTCAATTTATAATAGGCTTCCCTTTTTATCAATCGGCTTTCAGGGCTTTGAAGAATGGAACCGCAAATATGGATGTTCTGGTTGTGA
>JALOTI010000067.1 GCA_025457985.1 Leptospira sp. | reverse complement strand
TTGCAGAAAAGTCTGGTTACACATCACGGTCTGATGTGGCAGAAGTTCTCCGCCAGGTAGAGATGCAGACGATCGCACAGATGTATGTATCCGAACAGGTAGAAAAAAAGGTTCAAATTTCGGACGAACAAGCTAAGGCGGAATGCGAACGAATGAGGACTGCCAATCGAGATATCGCTGCTCTGACGATCGACAAATGCCTTGCTTACGCAAAGGCAAATATCAAACAGATGCAAACTAGAGAGTTGCTTCCGCAAGTCGTTGAGCGTATCAAAGAAGAAGTAACCATCAAACGAAATGATAAATTTGATTTGGATGCATACCTAGCTCCGAAGAAAAAAGCGGTTGAAGCGGAAACTCCGCAAACTCCCGAATCCAAGTAGGGTATGGACAACACCCTAAATGCTTTCTTGCGCGGTCTCATCGAGGCCGTGACAGAGTTTTTGCCCGTTTCTTCCACAGGGCATCTTTTTCTTTTTAGTTCTTACTTTCCGTTTCAGAATCTTTCCGTTGATTCCGCAAGTTTTGAGGATCTCTTCGATATTTTTATCCAGACAGGGGCAATTCTTTCGGTTCTTGTTTTGTATTGGAATCGATTTTATACAAATGCAACTTCTGCGGTTTTATTTCTCTTGGGAAAAGATGAATCTGAGGAGGGGTATCAGTTCTATCTTCAACTACTTATCGGCATCACACCAATACTCGTTCTCGGTTTTTTAGCAAAAGGATTTTTGGATACAATTAAGTCGCGCCCAGATTTGATCTTGATTTTAGGTAGTTCTTGGCTCGTCGGAGGCATCGTAATGGTTTTTGTAGAAAAACAAAAATTAGATGATTCCACCAGTTTGGATATTGGCGTCCGAGAATCCATATTGATTGGCATATTTCAATGTTTGGCGCTGATTCCTGGAGTTTCACGGTCTGCGGCAACCATTATCACTGCTAGAATCCTTGGTGTATCCAAAAAAGATTCTGCGGAATATTCCTTTTTCCTTGCGGTACCTGTCCTGACGATTGCAGGTTTGTACAAACTGTACAAACATAGAGCTATTTTAAACTCTGAAACCATCGTACTTTTGTTATTTGGATGTTTGGTATCATTCGTTGTTTGTTATTTTATCATTCGACTCTTTATGAGTTTTTTGAGAAGACGCAGTTTTCTTTCCTTTGGAATCTATCGGATTCTACTTGGAACACTTGTTGTTGTAACCTACTTCCGAGGATAGGGGTTGGTAGTACGACTTAAAAAAGGTAAAGAAAAAGCTCTAACTGGGTTTCATCCTTGGGTTTTTTCGGGAGCCATTGAAGGTGATACCAAAACAATCCCAGCTGGCTCGATTGTACGGATTGAATCATACTCGGGTGAATTCCTTGCCTACGGCCATTTTGATCCAACACACCAGATCCGAATTCGTGTTTTCAGTTTTAATGAATCGGAAGACGGATCGGACGCTAATTTTTGGAATCTTCGTTTTCTAAATGTATATTCTTATAAAAAACAACTTCTATCAGAATCTACGAATGGATACCGTTTGTTTTTTTCCGAAGCCGATGGTTTACCGGGTATCATTGTTGACTGTTATGCGGACTCAGCAGTGTTACTCTTAAACACTCCAGGAGCAAAACGTTTACGAGAATTACTTGTTCAATTTCTTTCTTCACATGGATACCCTCATATTGTTGAAAAGATAGAAACTCCCTCAGGCAAAAGTAAATGGGAATGGCAACTTGGTTCCAAAGAAGGAGTCAAGTTCCTGGAACATGGTATACATTTTGTCATTCAATTTTCATCGGCGCAGAAGACAGGATTCTTTTTAGACCAGAGGGAGAATCGCAAACTTTTAGGGGATTATGCGAAAGGAAAAAAGGTTTTAAATACGTTTTCCTATTCGGGTGGGTTCTCTCTTTACGCGCTTAAGGCTGGAGCGAGTCTTGTTCATAGTGTTGATATTTCGGAAGATGCCATCTCACTGTGTGATACGAATCTCAAGGAAAATGGCCTAGAAACTAAAATTACGGAGAAGGTGCACCATGGATTTGCAATGGATTCCTTTCAATTTCTGAAAGATATGCCTCACTCGTTTTATGATTTGATCGTTCTCGATCCCCCTGCCTTCGCTAAGTCTTCTGGAGCGGTTTTACAGGCCACCAAAGGCTATAAAGAAATCAATCTCAAAGCGATATCCAAACTAGCACCAGGCGGTATTCTCTTTACCTTCTCTTGTTCCAAACATATTTCTAAGGATCTTTTCCAGAAGATTGTTTTTGGAGCCGCCAAAGACGCGAAACGGAACGCTCGAATCCTCCACCACCTGAGCCAGAGTTCGGACCATGCACCATCTATCTTCCATCCGGAAGGAGAATATTTAAAAGGCCTTGTGATTCAGGTTGATTGAGTGGAAGAGAGTTTTATAATGGATGGAGTTTAGATGAAATTTACCTCACTTGGATTTCTAATTTTCTTTCTTATCGTTTATATCCTTCATTGGTCCATACGAGGGAAAACAGCCAGGCTCGTATTTTTATTTTTGGCTTCATTGGGTTTTTACGCGGCCTGGTCCATTCCGTTTGCTTTGCATTTTTTGGCGGTAGTTGCTATCAGCCATTTCCTAAATCGGCTAGTTTTAAATAATCCCGAATCAAAGGCATTTTACGGAGTCCTTTTTTTAAACCTCTCCAACCTATTTCTGTTTAAGTATTTCTATTTTCTTTGGGACCTTCTACTGACTCTAAGTGGAAGTGCTTTTTTTGAAAGGGAAACGATTCGAAACTTTCTAGATTCAAGTTTTGGTGTGGATAGCATTACCCTGCCTCTTGCCATCAGTTTCTATAGCTTCCAATTGATCGCCTATTCCATAGACGTTAAACGTCGTACAGCCCAAGAAAACCCCAATTTTTTACAATTTGCCTTGTTTATCTTTTTTTTCCCACAGCTGGTTGCAGGTCCAATCGTAAGGCACAGTGAATTCTTTTTTCAATTAGAGACATGGTCGGCAAAAAGAGAGCAACTTTTTGAGGGTTTTTATTTAGTCTTTCTTGGTCTTTTAAAAAAGGTAGTGATTGCAGATAACTTAGGAGCCATCATTGATCCTGTCTTTCAATCTCCCTCATCCTACGATGGAGTTTCTAATATTTTTGCGATGTTAGGTTATATGGGTAGAGTCTTCTGCGATTTTAGTGGTTATACGGATCTAGCAAGAGGGCTTGGGAAACTACTTGGTATCGATCTACCAGAAAATTTTAAAGCTCCTTACCTTTCTCGTTCGATTGCTGAATTATGGACTCGATGGCATATCACTCTTGGGGCTTGGATCAAAGACTATATATATATTCCGTTAGGTGGTTCAAAAGTTTCGGAGGTTCGTGGTTATCTTAACCTCCTGATTACCTTTACCCTTGCCGGATTTTGGCATGGGGCAAGTTATACTTTTATACTTTGGGGACTCGGACATGCTTTCTTTTTATGTGTAGAGCGTAAGGTATTTTTATCCTTTCCTGCTGTATTTAAAGATGCAAATTCAAGTTTTCTAAAGAAGGCTTTGGGTTTGTTGTATATGTTTGTTGTCTTTACGCTTTTTACATCCTTATTCAATGGAAAGGATGTATCTTCTGCCTTTTCGATGCTTGGACAGAGTTTTACTTTGGGGGAAGGTATGAGAATAGGAAAATTGGAATCCATAGGCTATGCTGTTGCGATTACTTTTTTTCTGAACTACTTGCAGTTATTTGAAAATTTCCCTAGAAGAAACTGGAGCCTCTTTCAGTCAGTGGGTTTTTTACTTGGATTCTCATTTATAGTTCTAGTTTTACTCGGATACTTAGCACCTGGGGGAGCGGAGTTTATCTACTTCCAATTCTAATGAAAACATTTCCAGTTACCCTTTATCCCATTCTGTTCTGCCTCATACTCTTCGGAATAGATAAATTGTTCTTTTTGCCAATCATAACGGAAAATACATATAGTTGGAAAAAAATTGAACGTAAGTTTTACGATTTAAAAGAGGATCTTTTTCTGGTGATGAAGGATGAGTTCACAAAACATCCGGAAGAGGGTATTGGACTTATTTTGGGAAGCAGCCGATCCGGTGAATTTGACTCCAAAATGGTTTCTAAATTTGTTTCGAATACCAAAACATTTAATTTTGGGGCACCCATGGGACCACCTAGCTTTTACAGCTATTGGTTGGAGCGAGTTCTCTCTGAATCAATTCCACTCCGTTATGTGTTGATCGAAGCCGACCCACTTCTTTTCTCTAAACAAAGTATAGAATACTCGTTAAATGGATCGTATGACCCAGGCTTTATCCTCAGGAACTATGATTGGAACCGAGAAAAAAAAGCGAACCCATGGGAAGTCGATGGTCAAGGATTTTCATCCGATGAGGTGGAAACCTATTTTTTAAAGAAGCTTTTTGCCCTTTATAAATACCCAATTGATCCTGGTGCGATCAAGGCAAACAATAGAGAAATAGAAGTCGGATTTATTCCTGGAATGTCCACGGGAATCACAGGTAAGGAACACAAAAAAGGGTACGAGGAAAAAATCAAACTCGCTAATAGAATCACATACGGGGCTCTTCCAAACGAGATCAAATTTGCGAATGCAGATTTTTTCTTAGAGAGAGACGCCGAAAATATGTATGTTACCTATTTAAAAAACCAAAGTCTATCGGTAACTCAAATCTATTTTTTTAAACGTATGATCCATCGTTTAACAGGAACTGGTATACCTACCATTATTTACTTCCCAGCGGTAGCTCCAGCTCTGCATAAAAAGATGAAAGAGGATGGAGTCCTTCAGGAGTTTAACCAAAGAGTCAAAACGATTGTGGAGATTGCAAACCAAACTCCAAATACAAAGATTCGGATCGTTGATCCAAACGAAGATCCAAATTGGAACTGTAGAGATTTTGTCGATTCACTCCACCTAAGTGGCGCATGTTTTCCGAATCTTTTGCCTATCGTATATCCTAAAGATATGTTCCCTTAGGTTATTTCCTCCTGTTTTTGGCGGAGTGATTTTCTCTTTATCAGTTCAGGAAAGAGATATTTAAACTTAAAAACTTGGTAACCCAAAAAAGAAAACAGAAGGAATAAAAGATTTGGGAACGGACGTAGTTTTTCATAGATCACAAACTGATTTGGAAAACTTGTCTCCAAAATGGAAATAACAATCACAAGTAGCGAATACAAAATTAAATTTGCAACAAGGTATATTGATGTTTGTTTTAATTTCCAAAGAGTATCAGAAAGTTCATTTTTAAAACGACTAAATTCACCTAATATTTGTTTGTATGATTTATTATGAGTTGTTCGATAGATATCGTATGCTTCTTCCATTTCTGGATCTTTTGTTTTCCCATCGAGTAAGACAAACTCAAAGTCCATCTCACTGTCATATTTAGCTTTTTTCTCGGGATCGGACAATGTCTCGTATGCCTTGGTTAGCTCCAAAACTTTTTCTTTGGCTTCTGAAATGCCTGATTCCCATAATTTTTGAAAAAACTGAACTTCCGAAATGTACCTTAATTCGAGGGATTTTGGATCTTCATTTGGATGGGATCCGAGGATTTCGTAATAGGTATTTCTTCGTAGGTTATTCATAGAAATGAAAGTTTCAAAAATACGGATTCTCTCTGAAAATTCCGAGTTCTTCTTTGCTTTACAAGGAAAATTTATGTAAAATCGTATGAATTATGAACCAAATTCTAGAAGTTAGTCCCACTACCAATTCCACTCTTCGAGTCTATGTGGAGACGTATGGCTGTCAGATGAATGAGTATGACTCTGGAATTGTTAAGGAACTTTTCCGAAAGGAAAATTATGCTGCTGGTGATTCGGTAGAAAATTCGGATATTATCTTTTTAAACACTTGTGCTGTGAGAGAGAATGCACATGCAAAAATCTACGGTAGACTTCAATCTCTCGGTTACCTAAAGAAAAAGAATCCTAAGTTAGTCATTGGTGTTCTAGGTTGTATGGCGCAGAACTTAGGAGAGGATCTTTTTCATCAAGAATTGCCTTTGGACTTAATAGTAGGACCTGATAACTACCGTAGTCTCCCGGAACTAGTAGAGAAGATTCGCCAGGGTGAAAAAGATGTTCAACTAACTAGACTTTCTAAGTCGGAGACTTATGACGAGTTGGAACCAAAGGTTATAAATGGAATCCAGGCGTTTGTGACCATTAAGCGAGGATGCAATAACTTCTGTACGTTCTGCGTCGTACCGTATACAAGAGGTAGAGAAAGAAGCCGAGAACCGAAATCAATTGTCTCTGAGATACAGGGTCTTATTGATATGGGAGTCAAACAAGTTACACTCCTAGGACAGAATGTAAATAGTTATGAGTACGAAGGTATGGATTTCACAGGTCTCGTACAAGAAATCTTAGACAAAACTCAGATTGAGAGAGTTAGATTTACCTCTCCCCATCCTAAAGATTTCCCAAGCCATTTGATTGAGCTTATGCGAAAAGAAAAGAGATTCTGTTCATCTATACATATGCCTCTCCAAGCCGGATCTGACAAAGTCTTAAGAGACATGAAACGATCGTATACAAAAGCTGAATTTTTACAGTTAGTTCAAGAAATAAAGGAAACCATTCCAGAAATTGGAATCACGTCAGATATCATAGTGGGATTTCCTGGTGAAACAAAAGAGGAATTTGAAGAAACCTTGGATGTTGTAAAACAAGTGAAATTCGATATGTCTTATATGTTTAAGTATTCAGAGAGAGAAGGAACAATCGCTAAGCGTAAGTTTGTTGATGATGTTCCTGAAGAGGAGAAGAGTAGACGACTGGTCGAACTTGTTGAGCTCCAAACCAAAATTTCTTTGGAACAAAACCTATCCAAAATTGGACAGGTTTTTGAGGTTTTGATAGAAAATACATCTAAAAAATCCAAATTAGAACTCTGTGGCCGTTCGCATTGCGGTCGTATGGTGGTCTTTCCTATACCAGCCGGCGAAAGTTTAGATCTTCAGGACTGGCTTGGAAAAACGGTTCATATAAAGATCGGGTCTGCTACCAGTGCAACCCTTCGAGGGGAAATTGTCTAAACAAGTTGACCTCAGAACCGTTCGCGTTTTTTCGAAGGATGAACTACCGCCCGGTTTCATCGTTGATACGGATCGCTGGGGGAAGTGGAAACGATTCAAACCAAGTATACTTAGAATCTATATTCTCAAGGAGATCCTTAGCCCTTTTTTAGTAGCCTTATCCTTTTTTACAATGATCTATATGGCTGTTGCCATCCAAAAGATGATTGGTTTATTTGTGGGAAAGGGAATCGATTTTTTTCGCCTCCTTGACTATATGGGTTATGTATTTGGAAATACCCTTCCGATGACAATTCCTATGGCCTGTCTCATGTCAGGAATTATGGCAGCAGGTAGGCTCTCGGGAGACTCGGAAATTACTGCCATGCGGGCATCGGGTGTCTCTTTCCCGTTTATCTATTCCAATTTTTTACTTTTTGGATTCCTTATGACTCTCATCGTTGGGTATCTCAATTTTTATTTGGGACCAGAAAACACACGTAAGATGAAGGAGTTTGACAATTGGATTGCAGCCTACAACCCGTTACTTGCGATTCAGCCCGGTCAATTTTCTGGTGATAAAACCCAGGATCTATTTGCGGAAAAAGGTCGAACCATGTATTCAGGCGGTGTGGATGACGAAGGTAACCTTTCCAATGTACAAATTCGAGAATGGGCCATTTCCAGTGCTGGTACGGATTTTATCATGTTGAATAACCTTGCGATCCCCATGGGTGGTTCAAATATGTTGCAAATCATCAATGCCAAGGAAGGTCTGTTAGTTGAGAAAAAGAATGCCAATGGAGAATACGAAAAGTCCATTCGATTAAAGAAAGGATTCGTTATCGAATGGAATCTTGAATCAAAATCAATAAACGTCACGAATTTTTTAAACGGGGAAATGGATTACAATGCACCCACAAAAAAGGAAACAAAAACCTTAGGTATCAATGTAAAACCCGATACATTTTCTCTTCCCATGCTGATCCAAATTCGGAATGCCATTGAGTCCGAAGGACTCGAAAATATACCAGGACTCGAGATGCTAAAGGAATATGGTCTAAGCATCAAAGGAGTAGGCGGATTGAAGGCGATGGTTGAGCAGTTTAAGATGGAG
>JALOTI010000507.1 GCA_025457985.1 Leptospira sp. | reverse complement strand
ATTTTTGTTATGAATAAAAATTTTGAAGAGTAGCAAACAGACATTTAAAAATGTAATGATATACAGACATATAAAATCACAAAATATTTATTGTAGCAAATAAAAAAAATGCAAAGAAAAAATAGTTGAAAGTTAAAAAAGTTTAAAGTTAAATAGATTTTATGGAAATAGAAAAACGAATCAAATCTTTGGAAGAAGCACTCGCTAAGTAGTGGAATACGGAACCAAATACAAAGAAATCCTTGCTGAAATACGGAGTTTAAGTCCGGCAACCGATCCCATTCTAATCGCTGTATCTAAAAAACAGCCTTACGAGGTCATAAAACAAGCGTACAACGAGGGTATTCGCCACTTCGGAGAGAATTATATCCAAGAGGCTGTTGAAAAATTTTCCAAACTCTTCTCTGAAATTCCTGAATCAAAAGAACAAATCAAACTCCACCACATTGGACCCCTCCAATCGGGGAATATCAAAAAGGTGGTAGGATTCTTTCAATACGTGCACGGAGTTGGGAGTTTGTCTGCTTTGAAAGAGCTGAAGAAACGAGCAGAGAAGGAAAGACAAAAAATTTATTTTTTTATACAATTGAATCTAACAAACGAGTCACAAAAAAATGGAATTGATCCTACTGAGTTTTTGGAACTGAAAGATTCCATTAGGGATATCAATTCCGAACTCTGCGAATGGGAAGGATTTATGGTTATGGGACCAAGTTCTGGAGAGGCGAAAGAAACAGAGAGGGTATTTGAATCCGCTTCTAATTTGAGAAATTCTTTTTCTCCTAAGATGAAACTTTCCATGGGAATGAGTGGAGATTATCTTATGGCTACACGGTACGGTTCCGATTATCTTAGAGTGGGATCTCTGATCTTTGGAGAAAGAAATATATGAATCAAGTACAAACGATTGGAGTTGTTGGTCTCGGAAAAATGGGACTGACGATGGCGAAGACAATTGCAAAAGGGAATAAGAATGTCTTTGGTTACGATCCGTACCCTCCTAAGGATTTGCCTGGTTCAATCCGTTTATCAGATAGTCTCTCAAATCTTATAAATCATGTGGATTGTATTGTTATAGCCGTAAAACCAAATTTAGTCGAAGAAATTGTCAGATCCATAAAAAGCCCAAAACTGATTCTTTCGATTGCTGCTGGTGTTACAATATCTCAGCTCAAAGAATGGGCGGCCAAAGATTCTCGTCTGATTCGCGTTATGCCAAACCTACCTATGGTTTCTGGAAGAGGGGCAATCGGCTATACTTGTGATTCTGAACTAAAAGATATCGCAGCCGGATTGTTTTTCGGAATGGGTCAGGCTGTTTTTATTTCCAAAGAATCTCTGATGTAAAGACGGGCTCAATTTCGAAGAGTCGTTGTTGCTTTCTATGGAAACCATTGAAGGAACCATCCATTACTTTCGGGATTTGAAGGAATCAGATCCTGCGATCCACCCAATGGAAGTACGAAACTGGGTCACATCCCCAGGTGGAACAACGATCCATGGTTTAGACGCTTTGGAGCGAGGTGGCTTTTCGACAAGTGTCCGTGATGCGGTTCGAGCCGCCGCAGAACGAAGTAGGAAATTAAGGGAAGGATGAGTACGGTTGCGCGGACAGGATTCGAACCTGTGGCCTTTGGGTTATGAGCCCAACGAGCTACCAGCTGCTCCACCGCGCGGTGTAATAACCATAATTCTGGAGTCTGGCTTTTTGTCAAGGAAAGGATTTTCCTAGGCTCTTTTCTATTTTGTTAGATTAAATTTCGGCGACTGTTCGAAATCTTACTTTACAGGTCTAATTTTGAAAGATTTGTTTCTATCTTAAACCCTGGCCCAAGGTGGTATGATTTGTCTTTTAAAGAAAACACAGATATTGTTTTTGAGCATTACGAAAAAAAGATCTACGACCAAAAACAGCTTTTGGAGATTTCGCGCGCCCTAAATTCAACACTAGACTATAAATACCTTATCGATGCAATTTTGAACATTTGCTTGGCTCAATTGCAGACCCTTCATGCTGCGATGTATTTGGAGCCCGAAATAGATTTGGGTTTATTCAAATTAGAGCCCCAATCCATTAAAGGTTTCGAATTGGGTGCAGATGACCAAAACTACGAAATCAAAATTGATGCTCCTCTCATTCATTATTTTGAAGAGAAACCCAAAGCAATCACTATGAGCCAAATCTTACAGATAGAGGCACTCAAAGGAGATTTGGATTTATCCTATTTGCGTCGCGTAGGTGCTGAAATTTTAGTTCCATTGAACGCGAAGGGGAAGGTAAACGGACTACTCATTTTGGGTGAAAAAATGACTTCCGAAGAGTTTTTGGAAGATGAAAAAGAATTTATGACCACACTTGCAAATTTGGCAGGTATTGCAGTCGACAATGCTCGTCTCTATGAGTTGGCAACAGTTGATATGATGACGGGATTAAAAATCCACCACTACTTCCAAACTAAACTTAAAGAAGAAATGGAACGTTGCCGCAAAAAAGGATCAAAACTCTCCTTACTTTTTACAGATGTGGACAAATTCAAAGTATTCAATGATACGTATGGCCACCAAGCAGGGGATGTAGTTCTCATTGAAGTTGCCAAACAACTGATCCGAGCAGCCATGAGACACCACATCCCGGCAAGATACGGTGGCGAGGAATTCTGTTTGGTTATGCCGGGCGCTTCCGAGGAAGAGGCCTTTGCAAAAGGTGAGGAGATTCGTAAGGCTGTTGAAGCAATGGTTGTCAAAAATCCAAACGACGGCTCTGACTTAAAAGTGACCCTTTCTGTCGGTGTATCAAGCTTTAGAACTACGGATCGAAACAACAAAGATTTGATCGAACGTGCCGACAAGGCTCTCTACCAAGCAAAACATTCTGGACGAAACCGAACAATTTGTTATAAAGATTAGAAATTCTGCCGACTGGTAGAATATGGCAGAACCAGCATACCAACTTCGAGAATTTTCAAAACCAGGAACATCGGATGTATTTGAATCCATACGAAATCGTGCACTTGGTCTCTCGACCTTCAATTTCCAGCCGTATTCTTGTTTTATTGAATACAAATCCAAGGATAAAGAAACGGGAATCGAATATAGGGACTGTGTTGTAGATTATTCCCGATGTCCAAACCAAAACTGCATCAAAAAATTAGTTTAGTACCGATTGTCACACTCACTCTAATCGGGTGTTTTTCGCAAAAACGCCCTGATCCCGTTTCTTACAAACCAAACCTTCCCCATATCTATTTCGAAGTCGAAGACAAAGAAACACATTTGATTCTGCATGGATCTCAAATGAATGGAACTCCTGTTTCCTTTTTTTGGGATACCGGATCTGACTTTAGCTTTTTCGAAGGAGTTGGGTCGGACGAAAACCAATTGTTTAAAAACCAGGATTTTCTATTTTCTCTCCCCCAAAAAAAGAACATTCTA
>JALOTI010000066.1 GCA_025457985.1 Leptospira sp. | reverse complement strand
GTCGGTCGTCAGCGGCCCCAGGGTGTAGAACGGAGCTTCGTGGCAGTGCTTCAGCTGCTCGTCCATATTGGCCTTGATCTTGTGCATCGGCACATGGCCAGGGCCTTCGATCATGACCTGGCAGTCCTTGGCCCAGGCGATCCTGGTCCTTTAGAGTACGCCAAGGAATCTGCAAAAAAAATTATGGATGCCAAGGTGCCTCTTTTTGGCATTTGTTTGGGGCATCAGATTATTGGCCTTGCCCTCGGCAAAAAAACCGCTAAACTCAAGTTTGGTCACCGAGGTGGCAATCACCCTGTTCGTAACGAAGAAACAGGGAAAATAGAGATCACATCACAAAACCACGGTTTCCATGTCTTGGACGATGCAGGTGGAGATACACCGATCACTCGTATCAATCTTTTTGACAATACAGTCGCAGGGCTAAAACGAACAGGCCTACCTGTTATGGCCGTCCAGTACCACCCGGAAGCCTGCCCAGGCCCAAACGATTCAGCCTATCATTTTCAAGAATTTTATGCTATGGTAGAATCTGAAAAAAAGGGAAAATAGGTCAAAAGGAGGCAGATATGCCAAACGAGAGTGATAAAAATTTTTGGGGCATACCCTACGGAACGGAAATTAGTGCAGAGGCATTTGTTAAAGATATATGGGATCCAACTACGGATGAGATTGTCACTCCCAAACAATTTTTTGGACTGGGATGGGGAATCAACTTACACGCATTAGGGCGAAGAACTGGTCTGATCAAGTAAGGATTTCAAATTAGACCTCAGAATTGCATCTCTTCCTTTTTGGTTGAGATGTGTGATGTCTGCAAAATATTTCTTTTGATTCAATCCTAATCTTCTAATATCCAAAACTTTCAACTCTTGTAATTCACCGCGAACGGTTTTCTGAATTCTTTTTTGTTCGTCCAAAAATTGATCTAGGTGCACATTGCCATTCGTATTTTGAAGATCTGCTTCCATATCGGGTGAAAACGGAATCCTTAGAACTACAATCTCTATCCCACGATCTCTCCATCTTTGAAAGAGAGTCTTCAAAGTTTCAATCGCGGCCTCTCTTTTAGTTAAAAACACTTCCGTACTTCCCTTTGGAAATACTTCGGATTCAGAAATTTCTCTATTACTATCGGTTTCTTTCCATACCCAGGAACCACTAAACGATGACTCGAATGCCTTTAGAATGGACTCGTATTCTTTTTTCCTATCTAGTAAGATGGGTTCTATATCCTCACCTAATATAAACTTGTTGGTCAAAGAACTTGTGTTTGGATTTAGAGAGAAAAAAGGGAAAGATGTAATAACCACTTTCCAACATAGATCAGAAAGATTTGGAAAATAAAATTTCCGTAAAGCCGGATTTAATAGTTGTACCGATTCCATCGAACCAAATGACGTATACAGTTGTTTATGCGAGTCAACGACAGAATTTTTACTAATCGAAATTGGAGAAAGATTAACGTATACTTTTTTCAAATTAGAGAATGATTTTAAATTCGCATCATATAAAGACAGCATACCTTCTGGTTGTTCACTCGGTCTTGGCAAATAGACAATTTCATTTGTTTCAATCTCATTCCAATTTGCAACCATCTGAGGAGTTATGCCACTGATGATTTGACTATCACCTAACACTAGTATACTACCTTTTGAATGTTTTGTTTGGATTCCATTACTCTTTTTTTCATTAAAGACAGCCCAATAAACTGAACTCGTCTCCAAAAATGGAAAGAAATACCTGCTTGTCCCATGCATTAGCAATGACAGCCCCAACAATACAGCTAAAAAATACCAACTCCGAATCATTCCCTTCTACCCCTTTGCGTCTTCCCTCTACCCCTTTGCGTCTTCCCTCTACCCCTTTGCGTCTTCCCTCTACCCCTTTGCGTCTTCCCTTCTACCCCTTTGCGTCATTCCCTCAAAACTGAAAGTAAAAGAACTCCTGCTTCTCAAAAGGCGAAACTAAAGAAAAAAGCAACATTAGAACCAGAAACAAAATTCCTATCTGCCAGAAAGTAAGATAGTTTACGAAACTTGGGCGATCCGCCTGTATGCGTTCCTGCCAAATATCAAAACAAAAAATTGGAAGAGCAAAAATAAAAGCGTACAAATAGTACGTTTGAAACTGAGAGATAGCCAAAAGATTATTTTTAATTGTAACCAATTCTTCAGAGCCCGAAACACGAAATAAAAGTAAACCAAAGGAGAAGGAAAAAAAAGTAAAAAGAGATCCAAAAAAACTTACAAGATTTGGGATGGGTGACACATACCTACTTGCTATTGCTGGAATATCGAACCAACGTTTCATAACTCGATACAATACAATACAGAATCCCAAATACAATCCCCAAACAAGATATCCATAGGTTGCACCATGCCAAAGACCACCCAGAAGCCAAACGATCATTATATTCAAATTTTGTCTTAAAAAACCAATCCTATTACCACCTAACGGAATATAGACATAATCACGGAGCCAGCTTGATAAACTAATATGCCAACGAGTCCAAAACTCTGCAGGATTCGTTGAAAAAAAAGGTCGTTTAAAGTTATTCATCAGCCGAAACCCGATGATTTCCGCCAAACCGATAGCACAAAGCGAGTATCCAAAAAAGTCAGCGTAAACTTGAAACGCAAAACCTGGTGCAACAAACCAAAGAATACCACCAGGAAGTTCTGACAAACGAGAGAGATGAAAATCCACGTACTTTGCCAGAGGATCTGCGATAGTTGCTTTTAGAAAAATACCAAAACAAAATAATATTAGGCCATCATAAATCTGTTTTCTATTGATTTCTCTTCTGTTTTGTATTTGAGGAATTAGAGATCCTGGCCTTTCAATCGGACCTGCTAAAAGTAGCGGAAAGAATAAATCGTAAATAGCAAAATCTAAAAAAGACTTACAGGCCAAAATATTCTTCTTATATACTTCAACTAAATAACTTATATTATGAAATGTATAAAAAGAAACTCCTACAGGCAAAAGGATTTCAGGCTTCCAAATTCTAAATTCTGATTCAAACGTGTTTATAAAATCTTCAAAAACTCCTAAGACAAAAAGAGTATATTTAAAAACTCCCAATATAAGTAAGTTAAATACTATGCCTAATTTTAAAAATAACCTTCGGGATTGATCATCCTTTGAATCTAATTTTATTGCTAAAACATAATTAACTAATATTGAGAAAAGTATCAAAAAACTCATCTTCCAATTCCAAATCGAATAAAAATACATTCCATACAGGAAAAGAGAGATGTTTTGATACTTAAGATTGAAATTGAAATAAAAAAGACAAAAAATTAAAAAGCTCAGGACAAATGGGATCGAATTGAATAACATAAGAATGTAATCCCATAGGATTGGGTTTTCCTATGCCTCTTCCACCATTTCTAAAAACTGATTTTTGTCCTTTGTATCCTTTGGATAGGAAAGTGTCAGAACTCGATAACTTGCCTTAAAGTTATATGATATCTGATCCTCCTTCTTTGAAAAGGCTGCTTTGATTTTTTTAATAACAACTTCGGTTTCTTCTTTGTCCTTTCCATGAAGAACCATAACAAACTTACCCTGACCAACTCTTGTGAAATAATCATTTTCACCAATATGGTCAACAATAGTCTTTCTTAAAACATCCGCATACCGAGCAAATACTCCTGCACCAGCAATTTGTATCATCCTAGGTACATTTTGAATCTTAAATAGAGATACTGTGAAAGATAGATTGAATTTGGATGCGTTTTCAATCTCGGAAAGGATTTTAGTTTCTAATGGATTGAACGGATTTCTGAAAAGTGCTTCCTTTTCATGAAGAATTAGTAAATTGGCAAAAACTGGTGCACTTGTTTCAAGTAAGGCTACAGCTACATCGCGTGTGGTATCGGTCCAAGGTGTTGAAGTAGCGTGAATTATAACCATTCCGACTAACCAATTTAAGTTGATTATAGGAAGGATTGTAAATTCGCTCATGACTCCTAATTCATCATTCGTAAAAATAGATTTTAATTCTGCATCTTCTCTGAAATTTTCTAATTTGTACACTCCCGAGACATTTGAAACCATTCCAACGATATCAGATTGTTTTCCGAGTTTAAAATCCTTTGCCCGTTCGGGTAATATAAAATTGGAACCAAAAACCACATAGTCTTCTTTTGTATCATTATCTAAAATTAAAAAGGAAAACTGTCTTGCTCCAATTTTAGTCTTTAGATTCTCGACCAGAAGATCATAAGCATCATCCATTTTACGAACTTTAGCAAAATCCCGTGCCGATTTTAAGACGGCTTCATTGATTTCAATAATCTGTTTTGATTCAATCAGTTGATCATTCAACTTTTCAAATTCATAAACTCTTTCAAAAATTGCCCCAGCTATATCACCTATGATTTTTACAAACTCCAAGTCATCCGTGATATATTCTTCACCATTGATTTGTTTTCCCAGTGTCATCATCCCATAACACTGGTTTTTATTTCGTATTGGTACTAAAATCTCGGCTGAAGTTTCATTTAGAATCTCCAACTCTCTTGCAGGGAGTCTGGAGGATTTAAATTCTCCCGCATATATTACAGTTTCTGAATCTGTAATTCTCGAATATATCTCATCTAAATTTGAAAAGTACCAACTATCTCGTGCATTTACACCTTGGGCCAGGACTGCATTCCAATTTGGATTTTTTGGATTTGTTGATGCAAAGATTACAATGGAAGAACTTCCAACTTGCCCAATAACACTATATACAAGGTTATCAAAAAAGTCCGAAAAATTTGATGAATTCGATACCTCTTTTGTGATTTCAAAAATGGCTTGGTAATTCTCAATCCGCTTTTTCGAAGCCAGATGATAGGCCATTGGTGCAGTGGCATAATCGGAATCATCGTCAAACAGTACTTCTTCATCTAACGGAGCAGGATCTTCCTCTTTAGGACGAAATGGTTGTTTAGCGGCTTCTTTTACTGCTTCTTCTTCCCACTCCTCGAAAAGATCTTTTTCTGGAAGGACAAGATCTTCCTTGTTAGGCTCATCTTCAAGTTGGATCTCCGGCAGAGGTATATCGTCGATTTCTTCCGGTTTTTCTTCTTCTCTGTCGATCAATTCATCAGAAAAGGGGTCTTCCATGTCATCGTATGGATCTGCAGCTATATCATCTAATGATGCGATATCATCAAAACTATCTTGCAACTCAGGAATGTCGCTTAAATCAAAGTCTTCTTCCCCATCAGCATCAGGAAGATCACCAATTTCCAGTGCAGGGGAATTGTCTGACTGATCGTCTAACCAATCTAAATCGGGAATTTCATCGTGAGATGCTACTTCACGAAATTTTTCGGCTTTTCGAAGTAATGAAGGTGCCTCTACTTGCTCTTGTTTCGCTGTAGACTCACCTACTTCTACCGTCTTACTGATTTTTTCAGCTCGATCTAGAAGCCCCACTGGTTAGACTCCCAGTTCTTTCATCATTTTTTTATAAAGCTCAAAGTATTGTGATTTAGAAAATTCCTTTATCATATCATCAGGCAAGTTTCCTAAAAGGTTATCCAAGTAACCCAATACTTTCTTCTTATCTTCTGGTGAGAGAGTTTCACCTGAAGCATTTTTAAGTTCGTCCTGAGCTTCCGACTGTAATTCAGGAGCCTTTATATCACTATTTCTTAGCTCTTCTAATGGAGAGAGTTTACCATCAAATGCGTATTCATCCAGTTCAATTTCAACTGTGTTCGATTCATCTTTTTGTAGGGTTGGAATTCGAGGAGGTTGAGAGTCATTTAAACTAAGTTCTGGAATATCCGAAACTTCAAAACTAGAATCATCTTCGTGATCAACTAAATCAGCCGAATCACCTAATGTTCCAATCTCGTCCAATACCTCAACTTCGGAGTTGGTTTCAGGTTCTTCAAATGGGAGGTCAGAGATATCTTCAAGTTCGTCGCCAGGAATTTCATCTCCTAATATTTCATCGAGGTTTTCAGACGTTACAGTTTCAACTGCACCTGAACCAGCGAGTGCATCCTCTTCAATACCGGTAATATTTTCCAATTCTTCCATAGATAGTGCTATGGATTCATCTTCTTCATTTTCAGTTAATAAATCATCTGCCGGTGTTAGGTTTTCTTCATACGGAAGTGGTGCTCTATCTAAACTATCTACTAGTTCTTCTTCTGGCATTTCTTCCGCATCAGAAGCGATCGCTTCTAATTCATCCATTGAGAGAGCGATCGGTCCGTCATCATCCTCGCTTTCAAATTCTTCCAATCCACCTTCTAAACCAGTGGATTCTTCAATACTTGCCTCTTCCTCTAAAGGATCACCGGCAATGATATTGCCTAATTCATCTGGACTTAGGGTGATCGATTCATCTTCAACTTCGCCATCGAGTATGTTAGGTGAAGCAGAATCCTCTTCTTCAAGATCTGCGCTAATATTTTCTAACTCGTCAAGCGAGAGGGTAATCGGCCCATCATCCTCTTCTTCTAAAGAGGTATCTGTTTCAGGGAATGAATGTTCTAATTCGTCTGTTGAAGCTTTTGGTTCTTCATCCGAGTCACTCAATTCAAAATCATCAAAGCTCAATTCATCGTCAATCGAAGGTTCTTCGATAGGAGTATCATCACCAAGTAAATCAAAACTTGATTCAGGCTCTTCTGTTTCAAACTCAGCCGGAGCTTCACTCGCAAGAAAATCATCTTCACTACCAAGTGTCTCTTCAAGGCTAAGTTCTCCACTAGCGCCAAGAATATTCCCTAGTTCGTCATCGGAAAGTGTTAGATTTTCATCTTCTTTTACATTTCCAAAAAGTTCTTCTTCTTCGGCATCTCTGAGTGGGGTAAAAGAACTCTCTTCAGGATCTGTTTCAGTTTCATTACCAATATCTGAGAGATCTAATTCTGGTTTTCCATTCTCATCAAAATTGAGATGAGTCTCGATTTCCGATTCATCCAAATCCAAATCTAAGTCAGAATCTTCACTGATCAGGTTTTCACTATTAGAGGATGGTTGTGATTCAGATTCAAAGGTTATATCACCTAACTCTGATTCAAGCTCAACATCGTCCGGCAGAAGGACTTCTTCCTCATCAGTGTCTGCTTCTGTATCTTTTTCGGAAGTAAATGGAGAATCGAAAGAGGATTCAGTCGTTTCTGGCTCATCAAATCCTAAATCAACGGTAAGTTCGAAGTCATCCTCATCCTGCGATTCATTCGTCAGACCATCAGATTCTTCTGTAGTTTCGATCTCTCCAGTGATATTTGCAAGTTCATCCATAGAAAGAGCAATTGGACCTTCTTCGTCCTCATTCGGAGAAAATTCGCTATTTGCTTTCCTTGAGGTTAGAATTCCATCTTCACCATTTAAGATTGCTTCTATCTCTTTATCGAGATCGATAATATCATCATCAAACTCTAGTTCTAAGTCGTCGGTTAACTCGTTGTTTACACTTTGTTTTATGTTCGAGACCGGTTTATTTAATTCTGTTTTAGCGGATGTGGCTACTGGCTCTGGCTGACCTTCTGGGTCTAACTCTCCAATGTCACCAAAGTCAGCTGCAATGTCATCATCATGAAGAACTGGATCGTCTTCGCCAAGTAAGTTGAGATCTGAATCTAAATCTATATCTAAAAAGTCATCGTCATCATCCGAAGATGCGACCATCGCCGAAATTTCATCATCCTCATCGAAGGAATCAATTTCATCCAAAAGTGGTGGCTCCATGCCAGGGGATGCATCAATTTCATCATCGCCCAAATCAAAATCGTCCAAATCTAGGGAAAACGAATCTTCATCAAGCATAGGCTCAATGTTATCTAGATCTTCGTTATCTTTATTTTCTTGATCCGCCATTCGTATCGACTACCGTTTTCCCAAAATTAGAATCTGTCCATCCTCAAGGGTTTTGTCCAGATTGCTATCCTCCATTGACTTACGAGCTTCTGGTAATAATCCACCAGCTGCTCCAACCAAATCCCACCCATTGGAACCAGCCTCTAATTCATAGACTCCTGGTTTCGCTACGGCTCCGTCTATTTTAACACGGATACTGGGTTCGGAATAGATTGTTTTTCGTAAATCAGGGTTTTCCTTCCAAAAATACAATCCAAGACAAATTCCTGCCAGTAGCAAAGAGAATCGTATGGAATGGTTCACAAAAAGGAAATCCCCCTCATGTGTATTTTCGGCAGATAGGGGGGAAAAAAATTAACGTTCGTGCAGTAAAATGCGAACTTTTGCTTTCTTT
>JALOTI010000065.1 GCA_025457985.1 Leptospira sp. | reverse complement strand
TTCCAATTCCAATCCGAATTGGAGGAAATCCAAGCTCTGCGATTTCCATATTAGTTCGATCTAATTCTTTAAGAATTTCAGCAGCGGCTCTCAAAGCACTAATTCGATGAGCTCCGCTCGTTAATTCTTCATCGAAAACAGCCATGACTGCATCACCAATAAATTTATCTACAAAGCCATTGTGTTTACTTACAATTTCTACAATTCTCCCAAAATGGATATTCAAAAGACGAACAATTCGTTCTGGAGGAAATGTTTCCGAGAGACTTGTAAAAGATCGTATATCAGAAAAGAGTACAACAGCTTCGATGCGGTCTCCATCCGTATTCACTTTTCCGCCTAATATAAGATCACGAACGGCAGGTGATACATAGTGACCAAACAAGGTTTTAATGATTTCTTTTTCTTCAAGAGCTTCTCCCATATGGTTGACGGCTACTTCCAAAACGCCTAAGGCATCATCACTATGAACGGGAATTCTTTCTGTAAACTTTCCTTCTGCATAATGGTCCAAAGCAGTCTGCATACTTCGGATCGGGATAAGAAATGTTTTGCTATTAAGGACGGTAAGCAGAGCACCTAAGGACCAGAAGATGCCTCCAATAATAGAAGTAATTGCAAGCAGTCTTTCCAAAAGTCCTACCTCATTCTGTCCATAAACTGTGGAAAGGTAAAGGATTCCAATAATTGAAACGATAGGCAAAATACCACTTATCAAAAAACTATCACCAAACCTAAGGAAGAGGCTGGGTCCTTTGATCTTCCAACGTACTTTGATTTTACCATCTGGAAACCAATGAGGAATTAATAAAAATCGATTCAAAAATTCAGTTGAGTAGAATATGACTATAGCAGAAACAATGGTCGAAAGAGTCGCAACAAATACATACGCAAACTTATGTTCGAAATTTGGTTCCATAATTAAAAAAAATCCATGTTGCACAAAACCCAAAGTCCAAACAGATACAATCATAAAACTTGGAAAATTATAGATCCTAGTTTTAGCACGAAATAGTTCGGAGGTACTCGCCGTCATGTCGCGTACGTTTCGTTTTAAGGTAGGCCACAAAAAGATAACTCCTAAACTCAGATAAGAAATCTCAATGAACCCTATGAGGAGTGCCTCGTAGTCTGCCTGTCCAAAATTCAAATCATCCTCTCGAAATAAATAATCGGCTATTAAAACTTTGCCGGCAAAAAATGTTAGGCCAGCTATCACCTCCGCAAGTAAACAAGGTAATAAAATCAGAAAAAATGGGTGGTATTTTAAAAAGAAGGATTTCAATGATAAGACCTCATCCCATCAAATTCTATGTTATGCTATCTTGTTTACGAGAAAAAAACGGATACGAATGGGAAAAGCAGTCGAAGAAAACGAAGTAATTAAAAACAATCCTTAGAAAGTTTTATGTCCCAGTTTCAATTCTGATTCGATTTAATTGCTCCTTCCACATTTCCTTCCTTTAGATTTTCTTGAATCGCCTCTTCTAAAAAACTATGAATTTCCGGATCATTGTCGCGAATAAGTTGCCAAAAGGAAAACCCAGCAATTTTCCTTTTTTTTAATGCATTGTATTTCGTAGCAAAAGCCTTACGATTCATATAAAATGCAACATGATCACAACCATCTTCAGAATACCAAAGACTAGGGTCTTCGTAAACTTTTCCTACATGTCGGTAGAGATACGGATCCAATTGTGGCCAATCTTTAGTTGATCTTGGAATGGTTTTTACAAGCTGGGTGATTGAAGTAGGTTCCTTCTGGATCGGTTGTTTTTCTCGTATAATCTTTCGCGAATAGGAATAGTAAACAGCCTTTGTTTCTCCCTCACAATTCAAGGGCCAATCGTAACCGTAGGTAGGAATTGCCATATAAAGTTTTTCTTTTGGGATTTTAGTGAGAGCATAATCCAATATTTTTTCTATCCAATCTAAGGGTGCTTGCGGACCAGGACCAGGAAATCCAGGACCTCTCGGGTACAATTCGTACGCCATTATTTTTACTTTATCTGCAACCTTTCCTAAAAATTCATAATCATGAGTCCATTGGCCTTTGTAAGATTCTATGTAATCAACTTTAATTGGATCCTTGAGACCAGGACATTTTAGCAGTGTCGTTTCACCGGAAGCAGTTTTTGGGTGAATGGCGACACTCAAAAGTTTCCCCTTTGTCGATAGTTTGGATTTCAATTCAAGTAAAAAGCTTTCGAAGGCTTCTTTTCGATCACAACCCATACCTTCATAATCTATATCAATACCATCCCAACCAAATCTATCTATCTCACTTAAAATTGCCTCAATATGTTTGGTTCGAATTCTGTTTTCCTCATCCTTGGCACCAATGGCTTCCATAATGAGTTCTGAAGAATTTTCCCACCGAAAGATTGTCGGTATAAGTAGAGTTTTTGGGGATTTTTCTCTTACGTATGAAATTAAATCTTTAGTTTCTTTTTCTGACCAAACGTTTGTTACTTCACCAGTATTTTTTCTACCACCTTTTAATGTATAAATGAATGGGTGCATCTCATCATAAAATTGGACAAATTTTTTAATGCTAGGTATATCAGAAGACCAAGTCGAGGCCAACATCCTGTACGGTTTTTTGGGAACTTCGATATTTGGTTTTTGTGTCTTAAAACAATTGCAGTAAAAAAATATGGTTAGCGCAAGTAGTAATAGATAGGTTCGTAAACTCAGAATTCTTTCCATTGTAAAATCTCTTACCTATGTTTGGCGAATGATTCCAGTCGCAACAAAATCTCCCCTTTTGGGCATACCATTTCAGAATTCTTCGAGTCTAGATTCCAATACATCTAAAAACTGATTAGGACCAACAAAAAAGGCATTCCATTTTCGGAAAAAAACAGGAACCAACGCTCGTTAGATCGGTCAAACTTGTGGGAAGGCACTCCTATACCAAAATTGGTAACCATGTGAAAAGAGGCCTACGGGGTAACCCTAATGCGAATACTATATCTTTTTTTTCTAATGGCTGTTTGTGGCAATTGTTTGGGCGAACGGAAAATGCCCTTAGATTCTGCCTGGGAATCTATATTTGTTTCCTCTCCTGATTCCTTTCCAAAGGAAACTCTTTCCAATTGGAAATCGTATAAACCAGGAATAAATCTCTACGATCCCTCTCTGCGAGGCGGAGTGCTTTGGTATCGAACCACGATTGATCTCGCAAAAGGTTCTTTTTTGATGCTCCCACCAGCAAGTGTTCCAGGACTCTATCGGGTATTTGTCGAGGATGAATTGATTCAATCTTTTGCATCTTTGAAAGATGGAAAGGCTGACGTTCGTCGTGTTTGGCCAATCCTTGACCTTTCTGCTTTAGAACGCAAAGGACAAAAACAAGCAACTCTACTCATCTCTGCCCATATTGCAGATGAATATGGGGAACGAGGCATCATGGGTCCGATTTGGATTGGGAACGCTGATGCTATGCGCATTCGATTTTTACTCTCTCAGGCGGATAGTTTGTTTTTAGGCTTTGTATTCCTTGCCCTAAGTCTTGTTACATTTTCTGTGGCAGTCGGTTTTAGTCGAGATTGGGCTACGATAAGCTTTGGATTTTTTCTCGCGTCCCTGGGTGCATTAAGTGTATTACGTTCTGATCTCGCTTGGTATCTAAGTGGCTTTGGAGATGAATGGTTCACATTACTTCGATTATCCTTTTATTCGGTGCCGATGGGTTTACTTGGGATCGCCATTACTTTGTTCCGTGGTCGTTCCAAACGAATCCTTTGGCTTCTATTTGCCTTACTCGGATCTTTTTTCCTATTCGCCCTTGGCAATGAGACCTATCCACTCCTAAATGTATGGCTTGTGTTCCGGATCTTTCTTCTCTTAGTGATTCCTGCCGCACTTGCATTGGGTGCACTTTCCATCCTTGCAGCGGTCCATGGAAACCGTGAACTTCGGCTTTTTGCGATTGGTCTTTCTCTCTTCATCTTTGCGACGCTGATCGATTTGATCGACCGATTTTTGGATTGGATTCCGGTTGGTTTGATCCATTGGGCATTAATTGCATTTGTCGGTGTTGTTCTCTTTTTGATCGCTGATCGATTTTTTCAGTCTCAAAAAGATTTGAGAGCCTATGCCGATAATCTTGAAGCAACTAACCTGTCTTTGAGGAGATTTGTTCCAGATCAGTTCTTAAACATTCTTGGAAGGCCATCCCTCGTGGAAATCAAACATGGCGACCAGGTACAACGTGAGATGTCCGTACTCTTTGCGGACATTCGGTCTTTTACAGAACTTTCCGAGTCGATGACTCCTCAAGAAAACTTCAACTTTTTGAATTCGTATTTGCAACGTGTGGGACCCATCATCCGGGAAAATGGGGGCTTTATCGATAAGTACATCGGAGACGCGATCATGGCACTGTTTGATCGGAGTACAGACGCAGTGCGTGCCGCTGTGCAGATGCATGAGATGGTGCAAAGACATAACCAGGTTCGTATCGATACCAACCGAGTTCCCATCAAAATCGGAATCGGGATCCACCGCGGTTTTGTTATGCTCGGAACCATTGGTGAATTGGAACGTATTGATAATACCGTTATCGGAGATGCAGTCAATCTTGCCTCGCGCCTGGAAGGTTTGACTTCGGGGTATGGAGCTCGTATTTTAATCAGCGCCGATGTTGCAAAAGAATTAGGAAATACATACCAACTTCGATCCTTAGGAAAACATTTAGTTAAGGGAAAACGCACTCCAGTTCTCATCTATGAAGTGTTAGATGCCGATGAACCAGAAATTGCCCAAAAGAAACTAAGCTTAGACGCTTTATTCCAAAAGGCGGTTGGACTGTTTGCGACACGAAAGTTGCAAGATGCCGAATTACAATTTACAAACCTACTTGAGTCAAATCCTGAAGATCGTGCTGCACAGTGCTTTTTAAAACGATGCCGTCGAACTATCCAAACAGGTTGAGATAATTAGCAGGTTGGATAAGAATATTTGGTCTGACTGAATTTTAAAAAAGTAAAAATTTTAAATATGGTAAAGACGTCTAAACCTTGGTAATCTGAATGAATTATGATATCTTAGTAGTTGGTTGTGGAACTGGAATTGGTCAAGAAATTGCGACTCAATTGGAAGGAATGGGAAAAAAAGTCATTGGGACAAGCCGATCTCACAGGAGCCAAGTAGCAAACTTCTTTACCTTAGATGTTTTAGAACCTGCGAATTTTCCTGATATACAAAATCCTTTATCAGGTATTGTGTATTGTCCAGGTAGCATCACATTAAAACCCTTTCGATCTTTAAAAGATGAAGACTTTTTAAAAGAGTTTGAACTCAATTTACTTGGATTCGTTAGAGTAATAAGGAAATACCTTCCCAATCTTCTGGAAGCAACCGATGCTTCCGTTGTGAGCTTTAGCACGGTTGCAGCCCAACTAGGGCTTCCTTACCACACATCCATTGCTTCTAGCAAAGGTGCGATGGAGTCACTGATTAAGTCACTGGCAGCAGAGTTCGCCCCAAAGATACGATTCAACGGAATCGCTCCATCCTTGACTGATACACCGCTTGCGAAATCGCTCCTTGACTCGGAATCTAAACGTAAGGCGAGTGAAGATCGTCATCCCCTAAAGCAAATTGGAAATCCAAAAGATATTGCGAGTCTCGCAATATGGCTATTAAGCGAATCCTCCAAATTTACAACGGGCCAAATTTTTGGTATAAATGGTGGGTTGGGTAACCTTCGACCAAATTGAATGGAACATTTCCGAGGTTCTAGGAAGAATTCTATTTATCGTCACCACATTCTTTTCGTTCTCTTTGACGACAGGCATCTAACAGAAAGAGTTTTCTCAACTCGCAGTCTGTATTCCTGAGTCGTATCGTAGAGTTAGTTGTCATAGTGGACGAATTTGAAAAACTACGCGTAGTCACTATATCCGGACATGTGGGGATGGCGACTAAAACTGCCAGTTCACACAGAGCTTTTTCTTTTTTCAATGAATCGCATTTTTCTGAATTGAGACCACAGTTGTAAAAAGAAATAACCATCAGAATCAAAATCGAAAGTGATAAAATCCGCATATTCTTTTTTAAAATAATCATTTTTCTGAATTTACTCGGTTGTTAATGGGTGTCAACTAACTTAAAATATGTAACCCCCTCACCGCACTTAGGGGGTTTTTTTTAAGTTTTGAGTCTTAGGTTAGCGGTTTCGAACGCATCTAACATAGTAACGATCGGTCTTTGTTCTAAGCTCTGATTCTCCAAATCTCTTTCTTTCAAATATAACAGCAGTTGCACTTTGTCCCAGTAAATCTTCAGGATTTGACCAAGAACTCCAATAATAATCTTCGACTGTGTTCGGAAAGGGACCTAAAATCATCGCATTTCGACCTTGTAGAGTCAGCCTTTGTAATTCAACGGGGTTGGGAACGCGCCAGGCGGTGTTGGGATCAGCCCCTGGCGAATTCAAAGAATTGCAAGACTGGAATGCTTCACTGATTCCCGAAATCGAAATCTCAGAACTACCTTGTAGAATTTGGGGAACAAGCAATCGGTTGCATGCATTCGTTGCACTACTGCAATACGAAAATTGCTGAGCTCCCCATAGGATTTGATCTCCTCCTGCTGCGGGGGTGAAAAAAGGATTCACAGTCGATGGGCGTTCTATACCCTCACAGTCGTTAGGACCTGGACGATATACCTGCCCCTGCGTACATTTTCTCCAAACAAGGTTGAGGCTTGTGTCGGTTACCGTTCCATCTCGGTTGTCCGTATAAGTTTGGTTTAAAAGTAATCCTTGGAGGAGGATGGCGGCGTCATCATCACTCAGTCCAGGAAAAATTTCGCGGACAGGCTCCTCTTGGCAATTTACGAACAAAAAAGAGAGAGAAAAAAGAAGTATTATAGTTATGTTTTTCATGTTTTCCCCCTAGAAAATATGTTGAAAATTAACGAATAGTTGGCGGTCTTCTCGAGAGATCGCATAATCAAAGTAGATGATTGTCGATTGGTTCCATGGAATTCTAAAACCCAAACCGTAGGAATACTTGTATCCTTTCAGGTTCATACGTTCCGCTCCGTCCCAAACTCGACCAAAGTCAAAAAAGGGCACAAGCTGAAAATCAAACGTTGAGGATTTTGTGGCAATCGATCCGAATTTCCATCTGAGCTCTAAGTTACCAAATCCCATGACAGGTCCCAAAAATCGATCTTGTTTGTATCCCCGAAGTGTAGTCCTTCCACCAAGTCCCACTTGATTTCCTTCTGTTCCCCACATATTCCTGTATTCATAGAAGGGAACATCGCCATTTGTTTGCACAACAGTTGCGCGGCCAGCGATGACTAATTTTTTAAACGTACCTGGTGCCGGGCTGTAGAAAAAACGTCCTGAGGCGAGATTCCTATTGAATTCAAATTGTGATCCGATAGCTCTCATCGAACGCTCGTGAGTTGCCTCAAAAAAGAGTCCACTATTTGGATCTGGCTCAAAATCTCGAGTGTCATAGACAACACCAGCCCTAATTGTATTCACATATCCGCCGTTAATTCCTCGAATTCTACCCGCTTGGGCCTCTTCTGTCAAAAGGGTTGTTCCGTATGGAACGGTGTTTAGTGCATCCGGTAAAAATTGATCCCCAAAAATTGGATCTCTTGCGACTGTACTCTTTCCATCAAAGGTTCTTATGATTTGTTTGGATAATCTTGTTCCTGCAACCAATCGAACCGTGCCACCAAAGAGACTTTTTTCAGCCGATAGATTTGCGTTTGGGTTCTCCATTTCGTACCGGTTGTATTTTGCATCCGATACAAAGGGAGCTTGACCAGCGTCGCCTGGACGTTTGTACAACCCTGCTTCCATATACTCATTGAAGGTTCCATTTTGAACCAGAGGTCGTGTTTCATCATTTCTTTGGTGGTAGGCTAACGGCTGTAAAGAGCTTTCACCAACACCAAAGAACAGAAAGTTTGGATTTCGTTCATACAAAAGATCAGCACGAACGCGCCACTTAGTATCAAAAATATATGGAGCATCAAAACTCAACCAGTGGTTTTGTGCATTTAATGTAGTACGAAAATATTGCGCAAAGACCCGATACCTGTAAGGCGTATATTCAAAAAATGGATCTTTTTTATCATTGTTTTGAAAGTAGAATACTCGGACTCCATACCCAATACCGTTATTTGGATCTGAATTGAGAAGCGGTAATCCCGTGAAAAAGGAACCTGTCTTCTTACGCTTAATATCATAGTCTGTTAAGCGTTTAGATG
>JALOTI010000064.1 GCA_025457985.1 Leptospira sp. | reverse complement strand
AAAGAAAGCCGAAAGCGGCAACTAAGTTCTGTATATATTTCATCTTTGGCCCTCCTAAAAAATATGGTTAAAGTTGATAAATAGCTGTCTGTCTTCTTTTGAAACAGCGTAGTCGAAATAGATTACTGTTGCCTGGTTCCAAGGAATTCTCAAACCAATACCTCTCGAGTGTTTGTAATCCTTAAGGTTTGCATCCACTGTCCGATCCCAAACGCGACCCACATCATAGAAAGGCACCAATTGGAAGTCAAAATGTTGACCCGCAATGTCAGCCGATGCAAATTTCCAGCGAATTTCAAAGTTCGCGTAAGCCATAGTTTGACCGACGAAACGATCTTGTTTGTAACCTCGTATTGTAGTTCGTCCACCAAGACCAGATTGATTGGTTTCCGTTCCCCACATATTTCGGAATTCATAAAAGGGTGCATCACCATTGGTTTGGACCATGGCACCTCTAGCAGCAAATACCAATTTTTCCAGAATTTCTGGCGGACGATTTGTAACCCAAGTAACAGGACTTAAGAATATCCTACCTGAAACAAAATTCTTATTGTATTCGTAATTGGATCCAACGGCTCTACTAGATCTTTCATGAGTGTATTCCAAAAAGAGTCCTCTATTTGGATCTGGCTCAAAGTCTCGGGTATCATAAACGATACCTGCTCGAAGTGTATTTGTATAACCGCCATTAAAACCGACAATTCTTTGGTCTTTTTGGTCGCGTGTAACACGCGTTTCTCCTTGCGGTGTTCCAATTTCGGTATTTGGATAACCGATAGCCAAAAGACCGTCCGGAGATCCTAATCTTGCTTCGTTGTATTTACCATCGAATGTACGAATGACTTGTTTTGAAAATCTGGCGCCTGTTACAGCTCGTACAGTTCCACCGAAGAAACTGTATTCTCCCGACAAACTGAACTCTGGACTTTCGATGTCATACCTATTGAATTTGTTATCACTTACGACAGGAGCTTCTCCGATTCCAACATCTCCAGGACGACGGAAGGATAGATTGTCTTCATACGCAGCAAAGGGAGCGTTCCGTACAATTCGTCCAGACGGATCATTTCTCTCGAGATATTGGAGAGGTTGCATTGTACTTTCCCCAATTCCAAAATAAAGTGAATTGGGATTTCTTTGGTAAATTAAGTCTGCTCTGAGTCGCCACTTGGTATCAAAAATATAAGGTGCATCCAAACTCGCCCAATGGTACGGTGCATTCCTTGTTGTATTAAAATACTGAGCAAACACTCGATACCGATACGGAGTGTATTCAAAAAGCGGAGACGTCTTTTCTCCATTATAAAAGTAGAGAACACGTGCACCGTATCCAATACCTACGTTTGGATCCGAGTTAATCAAAGGAAGACCTGTAAAATAGCCACCCTCTTTTTTGTTTTTATAATCCCTTTCACTGAGTCTTTTTTTCTCAGAGATCTCAAAAGGGAGGTCTGTCCTAGGCGGACGGTCTTGGCCGTACACATTCGAAACAAACAGTATTAGAAAAAGAAGAGCTAAACTTCTAATGGTATTTGGAAACATTCTCCACCTATTTGTCAAAGAAACTGCCTTATGATTTAAGAAATGGAAAAAATGTCAAATGAATTCAAAAATTTATGTCATTTCTGGTTCAATTCTTTCCAAAACAAGCAGAACCTCATCTTGGCCAACAATTTCCCCAACAACTTTTTTACATTCGACCACACGTGAGGCGTAAGGAGATTTGATGAGATTTTCCATCTTCATCGCTTCTAGGACCATAAGTCCTTCCCCTTTTTTGTATTCTTTTCCAACCTCGCAGATCACCTGAACAACTTTCCCTGGCATAGGACTTTTGATTTCGGGCGAATTGTCACCACCTATGGAAAAATCTTTCTCATGGAGCTTACGAGACCAGGTCTCGCCTTTGGAATGCAAAAAAATTTCATTGCGAACTTGAAAAACAGTCAAAATATTTCCGTCATTCAAATGAAATGTACGAGGTTTTGAAAAAGAATCCGTTTTTTTTACTTCTTCGGTGGGTTCTTTGAATACTGCGCTAATATCAAATTCTTCGATACGAATACCAAGAGTGACGCGGACGTACTGTCCGTTTACAGTCACGGAGTGAGACTTATCTTTACTTTCGAAATGAAAGTTCATACAGAAGCCTCCCAGGAATTTTGTTTGTTTTTTTGAGAAAACACAGTAGCAGCTAATGCGGACTTATATACATCGCTCAAAGATTCCTTCAGTAATTCATCAATATTGTCTGCGATATAATGTGTAGAAAACTGTCCTGTTAAAAATCCTTGAGAATTAATTAGATGTTTCAAAAATGTTACATTATGTTTTGGACCAAAAACAATTGTTTGGTTGAGGGTTTCTGTCATTGTTTGGATGGCAAGTGCTCTCGTCTCAGCCCAAACAATTATCTTGGCAATCATTGGATCGTAAAACATCGATATTTCGGACCCAGTTCGAACTCCGGAATCAATACGGAGACCAGGGAGGTTCGGAAATTGAAGGAAGTGGATCTTTCCAATCGACGGAAGAAAACCCTCGGAAGGATCTTCCGCATACAGTCGTACTTCCAAAGAATGACCTTTTTGTGGACGAGTCTCTTTTTCAGGAAGTTCCTCCCCTTGGCAAACACGGATCTGCCACTCTACCAAATCAAGACCTGTTGTCATTTCCGTTACAGGATGTTCCACTTGGAGACGTGTGTTCATTTCTAAAAAATAAAATTCACCTGATTCACCTAATATGAATTCTACGGTTCCAGCACCTTCATAATTGACCGACTTTGCGGCAAGAATAGCAGCCTCTGCCATTTTTTCTTTAAGTTCTTTTGGAAAATTAGGTGCAGGAGTTTCTTCAACGACCTTTTGATGTCGTCTTTGCATGGAACAATCCCGTTCATGCAAATGAATGATGTTACCAAAACTATCACCAAAGACTTGGAATTCGACATGTCTTGGGTTCACAATATATTTTTCTAATAGAATACGGTCATCACCAAACGAAGAAAGTGCCTCGCGCTTTGCAGAAAGAATAGAGGTCTCAAGCTCTTCTTCTGAATTGATCCGTCGCATACCCTTTCCACCACCGCCGGCACTGGCTTTTGCCATAACGGGGTACCCGATCTTTTGGGCTTCCTTTCGAAAGGTTTCGATATCTTGTGCGTCACCCTCATATCCAGGTACTACAGGAACTCCCCTTTTAGCAACTAACAGGCGCGATCCGATCTTATCCCCCATCGCTAAAATGGATTCAGGTTTTGGTCCGATAAATCGAATGCCTTTTGCTTCTAACTGTTTTGCAAAATCCGTATTTTCAGAAAGGAACCCATAACCTGGATGAACGGCATCGGCTCCTGTCTGCATACAAGCATCCAGCACCTTATCTATTTTTAAATAGGAGGATCTGGCATCCGTACCTCCCAAAGCAAACGCCTCATTTGCTTCCTCTACAAAAGGGAGATATTTGTCTGGGTCTGAATAAACGGCAACAGTTTTGATTCCCATTTTTTTTGCAGTGCGAATGATTCGTAAGGCAATCTCTCCGCGATTGGCAATCAAAATTTTAGAAATTGGTTTCATGAGTAGGTTCAAATTGAATAAACTCAGAAAATAAATCAAGGAGAAAGAAAAGAAGCGAGTTGACCCAAAGTATAGAAGGTTCTATCTCTTTCTCATGAAGAAAATTTGGAGCCAAACCTTGGCTTCTGATCGATTGTATTTGTTCTATTTTGGTTTTGGCCTAGTTTACTTCACATTGTATCGAATCCTATTTTTGATTACATACCAATATAGGATGGAAACTTGGGACCTTTTTGTTCTTTTAAAAATATTTTTACTTGGTATTCGTTTTGACACAAGTACGGTCGCTATACTCCTCGTATCCTTTGTATTACTCTCTAAAATCAACTTTCTTTCAAAAATAAAGTTGTTTCGCTCGATTTGGATCTTTGGACCTATCATTATTCTGCCGATCGTCAGCTTACATCTATTTGCTGACTTGATTTATTTTGAAAACGCCAATAAACATATCGGATACGAAGCGATTGTCTTTTTGGGAGACCTTCCCATTTTAACAAAATCAATTCTAACCGAGAACCCTTTGGCAGTGAGCGCCTTGGTTTTGTTTTTTGCTTTTTACATTTGGATTGTTTTTAAAATTTCGAGAAGGAAAAAACTTTCCAGCCTAGAAGATCAAAAAAGTACCATTCGAAGCCAAATTCTAAGAGCTTTCGTTTGGATCTTATTTTGTTTTATTGCCTTTCGAGGTGGAATCCAAGAATCTCCGCTACGAGCGAGTGAGGCAATAATCTCCGAAGATCCCTTTGTCAACCAACTGGCATTAAATGGCGTCTATACAACTATTAATGACTTAAAAAGTCAATCGATTCCCAAACATTTAAAACTGAGTCGTGAAGAAGCTCTTGCCATCGTTAAAGAAGAAATAGCCTATCCATCTGCCGAGTTTTTGGAGAGTACTGAATTTCCAATCTTACGAAGAACGATTCCCAATCCAAAATCTAAGATCAAAAATATTGTGCTGGTGATTCAAGAATCCTGGACCGGTAAGTATGTATGGCCCGTTGGAACAGGAATTTGGGAAGGTAAGGAGATAACACCTAACTACAATAAACTAGCAAAACGAGGACATAGTTTTACAAAGTTTTATGCAAATGGAGGAAGAACTTCCAATGCACTGTTATCAATACTTACGAGTATACCTGATCGACCAGGATTAACAGCAATCAGAACGCCTCAAGTATTGAGCCAGTTTTCAGCTCTTGGTAATTTATTTACAAAATTAGGATACCGTACTTCATTTTTGACAGGAGACGATTTAAAATTTGATAGTTTACAAACCATTTTACCTCATTTTGGATTTAAGCACCTAACAGGCAAACAAGAGATTTTTAAAGATGGTCGCTTTTTGTTGGGAGCTTGGGGTTTTGATGATGAAGTCCTATTTACATTAGCGGAAGAGGAGATGGATTTAGCATTCCAAAATCAAGAGCCTTTTTTTATGACCATCCTCACGATGACAACGCATTACCCGTATAAGGTTCCTGATCCAAAGTTTAATTTATACGATAATCAAGTACAAGACTTTGACTACCTCAATACCTATCATTACTCCGATTGGGCTTTGGGTGAATTTATAAAAAAAATGGAAAAAAAGGATTATTTTGATTCAACGGTGTTTCTATTCGTGGGTGACCACACTCACCACAGATATTTATCCTATTTTGAAGACAGAATGGTTCCCTTTCTGATCTATTCACCAAAAAACGTAACACCAAAGAAGGATGAAAGGATAGCTTCTCAGTTAGATGTTTTACCGACTATATTAGGATTTTTAAATACACCTGTAGAATTCTCAGGATTCGGAAAAAATCTAAGAGATCCAAGTGTAAGATCTGGCACAACATATTTTGCCTATGGATCTGCTTGTGGTTGGATTTCTGAATCAAAAATTTTGTATCAAAGTGTCGATGGGAATACGCAGTTTATATTCGAGATGAATCCTCCATATGGAGTGGATAGATTGTGTAATGAAGATCGTAAGAATTGTAACCTAGAGACAAACAAAGCAAAGGCAATTTTTAATTTGTCTCTAGATCTTATGAATCAAAACTCTATTTTTCCTAAAGATAATACGAAAGACTAAGGTACTCCAGGGAAAGAATCAACATATTGAATTTTGATGTCGGGAAAACTTGTTACAATTTGTACTTTAATATCTGGAAAACTTGTAACCTCTTGCCATTTTCCACAATCACTCGGGAAACTAGAAACTTTCTGAACCTTTAGATCAGGGAAACTTGTAACAACTTGAACTTTTATATCAGGAAAACTATTCACAAATTGGATCTTTCCTGCTAATTTTTTACCTTTGAAAGTGCAGTCAGAACCGACAGCACCTGCAAAAAGATTGAGGCTTGTTAGTAACAAAGAGATGGTAATTAGAAGTTTCATGGCTTCTCCTGTCCTTAATTTTTGAAATTTATTGATCGATTTTTTTGAGAACTTGTCAAACATTTTGTTTTATGCCAACGACGGAATCAATACTTTTTACACAATGCCTCCAAAACGACTTTACGTCCATTTTAGATAAATACGATCCACTTCCAAACTCTCTACATATTGGTTTCAGTGAAGCAAATCGACTTTTGGGTTCCATGATTGAAGATGGACCCATATTTTCACTTATGGATTGGGCATATGAAAAAAATCCCGAAGATCTGAAACTCATCCATATTCGTGATTGGCACAACGCTGACGATCCCAAACAAACAGACCACCTAACGCAGTTTGGTGTTCACTGCGTCCAAAATACTAAAGGTGCGGAATTTGTATTCCAACCTTGGATCGATTCGATTCCGAAAAGACATTCTATTGTGAACGCATCAGGTCTGAATGATTTCGTAGATACAGAGTTAGAAACAATTCTACAGCCCTATTCAAATAAAAAACTTAGAGTCGGCATAACAGGTGTATGGACGGAAGCAAAGGTTACCTTTCTTGCGTATGATTTAAAAACACGCTATCCAAATTTTGAAATAGCAGTCTGTTCTGCCTTAACCGCAAGTTCTTCTTTATCGATGCATTTTATAGCACTTGATCAACTAAAACAAATATTAGGTGTTCAAATATTCTCATCTATCGGAGCATTTACAGAATTTTTAGCAGGTGACCAACCCAGCTTGGAAAAAAGAATCATTTCACATTCTAGGATTTCCAACGAAAAGATAAAACTAGATCCAAAGTATCCAATTTCAGAATTAGATAAAAAAATCATCTTATATCTCTTTCGTGACTGCAAAGAAGTTGAATTTAAAACTTTGGATGGAGGATTCTCAGGGAATGTTGTTTTAAAATCAAATTCGATCGATTATTTGGGTCATAAACAAGTTCCATGCGTCATAAAAATTGGTAACCGGGATTTGATAGCAAAAGAGAGAATGAGTTTTGAAAGAATCCAAGAAGTTCTCGGAAACAATGCACCTTCGATCATCGATTTTTGCGAATTGGAAGATCGCGGTGCCATAAAATATCGTTATGCAGCGATGTTAGATGGGAATGTTCGAACTTTCCAAAAGATTTATGCAAATATGGAAAGAGATTCTGATTTAGATGCGGTTATTGATATCGTTTTTTCAGAACAATTGGGAAGACTTTTTGATGCGGCTACCTTAGAAAAATTAAACCTATTAGAATACTATGATTTCCAAACTAAATATTCAAAATCAGTAAGAATGAGGATTGAAGCTTTATTAGGAGCTCCCGCTAATACGGATTATTTGGAATTGTTACCAGGAGTTTCTATTTACAATCCTTGTTTTTTTTATGAGAAGGATTTAGTAAACCTAAAGGAATACAATGCGATGAGTCACAATCTCTCCTATGTACATGGTGATTTAAACGGGGCAAATATCATCATTGATGCTCAAAATAATGTTTGGCTGATCGATTTTTTCCATACCCACAAAGGGCATATCATTCGAGATCTTTTAAAATTGGAAAATGACATTCTCTTTATCTTTTGTAAGATCGAATCTGAGCTCGAACTCCGAGAAGCAATGGAACTTTCTAAATTTCTAATCGAATGGGAAGATCTAGGAATACCGCCGAGTTTTGAGGCACCGAAATTTATTATAAATCCGAAGCTGAAGAGAGCTTATCGTGTGATCGCAAAACTCAGATCCTACTATACAAAATTGGTGAAACTCGATCGTGATCCCTACCAAATGTATGTAGGTGCATTAAGATACGCTATGCATACTTTGTCCTTTGATGAAAGTAATGAGTATCAGAGAAAATGGGCTCTATTTGTCGGAGCAACACTAATCCAAAAGATAAAGTCATCTATACAAAAGACCAAGGCTTTACGAATTGATTTTTTAAAACCAGATTCGGAAAACTCGAGATTCCAAAATTTAGGTCTCACGATCTTACCCGGTCGAAAAGATAGAGGAAGGGTGCTCGCGGAAGATGTGGAAGATATAAAAAAAGAAGGTGTGACAAATATTTTAAGTTTGGTTACCGAACAAGAATTAGTCGATTACGGGGTTTCCGATATCAAAAAAATCTTCCAACAAAACAATCTGGACCATCTTCACATTTCCATTTTAGACCAACGAGTCCCATCGTTCCCACAGCTGGAATTGATTTTGGATTGGGTAGAAGATCGGATTCAGAAAAAAGAAAGAGTCATGATTCATTGCGTTGGTGGGTTAGGAAGATCAGGAACCATTGCGGCAGCTTATCTCATGAAAAAAGAATCATTCCGCAGAGAGTCTGCTATTCAAAAAGTTAGGGAATCT
>JALOTI010000063.1 GCA_025457985.1 Leptospira sp. | reverse complement strand
TGCAAGAGCCGGGCACCCTTTTCCTATTATTTTCAAAAGAGATTCTCGGGCGATAGAGATTTTGCAAGATATGTCAGGTCAAATTTTAGGCATATTGGAAAATGTAGAGTTCACAGAAACCACTGTTGATGTAGAAGATGGCGACGTGCTCTTTTTATATTCTGATGGACTTCTTGCCTCAACCAGTCACCCATTAGTCCAATCTCTTTCTCAGCTTCCTATGTCTGAAAAGTTGAGAATTGATTCAATGAAAGATGAGATCCAGGAATACATTCAGTATCTAGAGACTTCCTCTAAAGCATCGGATGACATATCGTATATTCTTCTAGAGCTTTGATATAGCTAACATTCGTTTTTGTTGCTTCTTCTAAAAAATTCTTTAGACGTTGTTTATCATTTTTGATTATTGTGAAGTTTTTATTCCACTCTTGTCTATGTTCAAACATTTTTGAAGCAATTTGCTCTTGGCCATCAAAGGGACAGTATAGTTTGATTAGTCTCTCTCCTTTAAAAAATAAAAAATCAGCTTTTGCAAAAAACTTTTGATCGTCTTTATCTAAAGACTGGATTTTCGTTTTTTCTTCTATTATATAGTCTTGGATTAGAGTTTCCGTGATTTGATAGATTTGTTCCTTTTTGGGTTCTTCCTTATTTAGGTGAATTGCAGTGAGGACTAACATACAAAGGCAAAAGAAAAGCGTTGGTAAAAACTCCAATGATGCATATTTAGAATCTCTCCAAATCGAAAAAGCGAACATGGTAGTCGGGAGCCAATAAAAACCCATCAAATCCCAGTCAGCTGGAAACCCCAATTGAGGGTTCAGAAAAAAACCATGGAATAAAAAGGATAAAACGCCAAACAGGAGGGCAATATTTTCCTTTTTCTGTATTGCTCGATTCCAATCTTCTCTATAAAAGAAATAGATATAAAGAATAAAGAAAATTCCTGGACTTACGCTAAAATAGAATACAGATAAAATTTCTTTGATATGATTTGAAGAAATCAACCTTTGGATCGGATAAAAAGGTGGATGTATTAGGTGAGTACTCCGTGTATCCAAGCCTGGCGTATGTAAAAAAATAAAATATAAAAAAATTGGAAGTAAGATTGTGCTTCCAAGCAAAGAACATTTTAAAAGGGTTTTAATTTTTTCCGAGCGAGGCGAAAATTCATACCAAAGATAGAACAAAAAGACGATTAAATATCCAGAGACTAAATGAAAAAGGATACCCAGAGATACAATGGCTGTTGAAATGTAAAGTAACCTTGTAATGTCTTTTCCTTTTTGAATCCATTCTTTTGCTATAAAAAATAAAATAAAATGAATGAAGGTGACGAGCGAATAATTTTCGGAATACCCAAAAAATAATAAAAATCCTCCAGAAGCAAAGAACAAAAAGATTCCAATCGATTCGATCATAGATTTATCTCTTAACTTTTTGAGTAGAACAAAAGCTAAGATAATCCCTGATACATTGGATAAGAGCCGATAGGAGTACCTTGGGTCATCACCTAATCCGATAAAGCCGAAAATCCTCAATAAAAAACTATGCACTACAGTTTCACCTATCTCATCTAAGGTGAACTGAAATCCAAATAGTTTTGTTTCGAATAGATTTGTCTCTAACAAGACTAGTCCATCTCCCCAGTTCATATTTCGAATCGGGAAGAGAATTACAAAGGCAAAATAGGCTAAAACTAAAACCCAAAAGTATTTCGTGTTTCGATTCTGTATCCATTCGAAAATGGGATATGAATTCATTTGGAGGTATACCATAAGACTTTGGAGTAGTAAAAAAATCCCAATAACAAAGGATAAATGGACTTTGTTTTGTGGCAAAAACCAGGGATTCCAATTGAAGAGGATACAGATGAGAGGGATCAAATAAGGGATTGTGAGGTATAAGTATTTCATTCTTTTTCTAATTGGTAGTATTCACTAGGTATTTCTTCGATTGTTATATAGGGAAAATGCCCCTTTCGAATATTGAAGAAAATTAGCTCAGGAAGGCTATAAAAAATTGATTCGCTACCCTTGGAAACTGTTTGTCCATAATCTAGGGGAATCCAAAGAATTCCTGTGGCTGTATAACCAATCCCCCAAACTAGATTTGATAGCCCATATAACGGTCGTGAGTAAAATTTATCATCTGTAAAAAATAGAAAACTATGGTCAAAAGGATTTGGTTTGTAAATTGGAGATAAGCTAGGTAATTGATCCTTCCAAGTATCCTTTTTGTTCTGAAGTTTGGCATTTAAATAAAGATTTCGAAATGATAAATAGATCTTTTTTCGTCTTGTGAGTGGATGTGATTCTAGTCTCATAGCGGCAACGGCTGGAATAAAATTCAAATACCTTGGTTCGTGAGCAATCCTTTCACCGATAGGCTCACCTAAAATATTTTGGTCCGGGAAAAAATGATTTTGATACCTAAAAAGTTCTCCCGTACAATTTTTAAAGATAAGATGGTAGGAATAGATTTTTTGGACTTTTGTTTGGTACTCCAATTGAAATTCGAGACCTGTTCCTAATTGCGCTAAGAGATCTGATGGTGGAGGATTTTTATTTGGTGAAAATTCTTGCAATGTAACTTTTCCAGGAAGATTGGGTGTCCAGATATCTAACAATCCCTCATTGCCATTCTGAAAAAAAAGATACCATTTCAGATGGAACCTTTCCCATTCCATGTAAGTAGCAAAATGATAACCACCCATCATCTCCTTCTTCAAATCGTAAAATGCCTGTTTGTATTCTAGATTCTTTTTTTCTCGAAGCCAAACAGGAATTTCGAACTCAATATGATGTGGCAGAGATTTTGTTTTTAATAAGGGAAATGTAAATACACCAAAATCACGACTCATTCCATTGGCAATGTATCGAACTAGTAATGATAATTCTTCCCAATCATCACAATTCTGATCTTGAATACAGGCGATAAGATTCTTTCTTAATTCACCCTGAATCTGTTTAAGCCATATTTGATCCTCTTCTTTTACTTTCAGGTCTTCATCAAAAGGAATTGAAAAAAAAGCGGGAAGATAGGGAAGAGATGGTTCCAAGAGCCATTTTCGAATATGAATCTTTCGAATAAGATTTTGAACTTGAATGGATTTAGTCTCAATAGAATGGGGAGGAAAAAATTCTGAGAAAGTTTCTTCATTTAACAAATCTTTAACGGTTTGTTGGTTCGTTGTAAAAAGATTTGTTTCCGTATTCTTCTGACTAGCATCAAAAATCGATTGCAGTTCTTTCTTTAAAATTACCAAACTTTCTTTGATTTGATTTTTTTCAGAATTTGATAGTGAAAGTTCTTCTTTTTCCGCTTCGGATTTAATCTCAGTAAAGTAGCCTAGGCCATCTACCGAAGTTTGGTTATCGGATATCCATTCTGAATAAAACTGGTGGTCCTGTTTGAGGGAGTCGATATTTGTTAGGTACTTTTTTTGAATTAAGTACAGTTCGTCCCATTTTCTTTGAAATTCACGTTTGGCGGCATTACTTAAGTTCCACTCATAAAACTCTATATTTCTATTTTGAACAACCGAGTATAAAAAACGAAAATTTTCCCAAGGCTCTCGGATGATAAAAAAGATTTTCTCATCAAAAGAATACTGTAGGTGGTACACTCGATTCCCAATTCGGAGAGCGGAGTGACCACCGCTAGATTGTCCAGAATTGGAAGAAATATATAAAAAACCAACCGGATTGGATTTGGTTTTAGAATCCTTTGCAAAAAGAATGGAATGGTTTAAAAAAAAGAAAAGGGCGAAGCTTATACTCCGCCACAAAAATAAACGGGTTATAGATTGTATCCTTCTTCGATTAAAATATAAAATTCTTTTTTAGATGGTCCAAGTTTCTCTGCAAGTAATACCAACTCCGATTTTGGAACCTTTGCTTCTTTGAGACCTTGTCCAATTGCGATATAAGTGGCAGGATTGGATCTCCAAGAAACCAGACCATGTTCCTTTGCAATCATTGCGATCTCATTTTCTAATTCTTTTGTCCGGTTTGGGAATTGGATCTGAAGGGCAACACTTGCCATAACATCTTCTTTGTAGTGTTGAGTGGCTTCTTCTTTTTTCTTTGCGCTTGAATCAGAAAGAGAAGACGCACTATTACTAATTGATTTTACAAGAGCAGAAGTAGAATCAGAAATGGAAAATCCAAGTCTACTGATACTTCCAGATGCTGAATCCAAAAACGAACAGTTGCTAAATGAAACAACAGTGCTGAAGATTGTAAAAAGAACGAAACGTTTTGACATAGTTTTACTTACCTTTACCTAAAGACTGTCAAAAATTATCGTTTCTTCTCAACTCCCGTCAATACAAATTCATATCAAACAGCAAGAACTACCGATCCAAAAGGAGGAAGAACCACAGAAAGTTTTTTCCCATCTATTTGAGTAGGAACGAGAGTGCCTGTCCAAAAATCCATAAAAGGAGGTTTTGCGTTCCATTTTGTCGGGAGTTCTACTTCGATAGTTTTTTCAATCTCGCTTGGATTCCAAATACCAAGATAACCGGACGGATTGTAGAGAGCATTTGGAAATTCCGAATCAAAGATCCCAAGAGGTATCGGAGTTTTTCCTTGGCACTCTCGGTTTAAAAGGAAGGCTTTTTTTAGGAGATCCAATCTTTCCATTTCTAATTTAGTGAGGTCATCCGAAACAAGTAACATTCCTCCGGAAACGGCCATTACTGATGCCATCAGTTTCGTTTGGCTTTCATTCATTTTATTTTTATTTTTTCGAACGAGTAAACAATCAGGATCATTGAACCATAAATTTCGATGCATTGAAGATCGAGTAAGATCATTGATGAGGGCTGTTCTCGTACACAATGCATTGCGGTCACGAAGCAACACACGTAGTCTCTCTGGATACCAATAGGGAGCTACGTCGCAAGAAATTCTCATTCCATCAAAAATTCCAACAGACGGCAACATTGGTGCACCACAACCAAGTAGAAAGGTTTGTTTCCCAACAACCTTTCGAATGAGTTTGAGTGCTTCCATATAGCGAGATTGAGGCGACAAACTTTTGTTATAAGCATCTCCTGGCAAGAGTCCCGCATACAAAAAGTCCAATTTTAAATAAGGATAACCCCATTCCTTTACGATAGTTGAAAAAACAGTTTCTAGATATTGCAGAGCCGTAGGATGAGTAATATCTAGAGCATATGTATAGCCTCGACCCCATAGCGGTTGATAAATGGAAGGAACTGGATTTCCTTTAAAATCTTTTAAAATTGCTTCGGGATATTTTCTAAAAAATTCAGATTTTTTTCTTACTAAAAATGGGGCAAGCCAGATGCCAGGCTTTAAGCCAACTCGTTTGATTTCGTCAGCAAGAATCCGCATCCCTCCAGGAAATTTTTGATTGGGTATTAGCCAATCCCCAATCTCTTTTTGGTAACCATCATCAATTTGGAAAAACTCTAAAGGTAAGTTTAACTCACGAACTTTCGTTAGGTTGTCTAAGATAGTTTTTTGATCAATATTTGTATAATAGTAATACCAAGAACACCAACCTGTAGGTACTTTTTTAGGGAGATTGGACACTCCCATTTTTTTACCAAGCTCAAAAAAGTAAGATTCTAAGACTGGTTCTGGTTTTCCTTGGAAGTTTTGGATTTTTATTGGAGCAAATTTGATCTTAGATTTTGGTTTTAGATCAGGTAATGAAAAAATATCATATATTGCGCGAACTCTCGTTAGTTGGCCAGTTTCGGACAACTCAACTATAAATTTGATTCCAAATTCTCCGGCTTCTGTAGGTGCATATAAAACGCCGGTAGAGTTTATTTTGTTGTAAACAAGTGTTAGGTATTCTGAGAGAAACTCGCCTCGTTTACCTTTGTGTTTGGAATAAATATTCTCCTGTGAGTATTGCAGAAATGAAAGTCGTGGAGAAAGATCTAAATTTTCATTCGGTACAGTTCTCGAAACCGACCAAGACTGGTATCCATGTTGGAAGATAGAAAACCCATCTCCACTTGGAATCGAATCTAAAACAATCTCGAGGAAATCAACAGAGAATCCAACTTCGGGACGAACTTGTTCTCGCCAAATCAACTTAGGAATTAGCAAGGATTCCTTTTTGTTCTGCGACAAGGTTTGGATTTGGAGTTCAAATTTTTGGCATTCGCTAATAAAAACTCCGTTTTTTACGGGCGAAAATTGAGAAATGGTGATCTTATCGTGTACTCTGTATTGAATTTTCATTTGGGAAAAATCTATTTGATGATTTTGATAGGGTAGTTTCCATAGTAAGCCATTATGACCCAAAAACGTTCAACTATAAAACCAATCGTATTCCAAGGGGATCTCTCCGACGAATTTTTTGAAGCGTTTAAAAAAGACGATCGGTTGGCTGTGGATTGCGAAATGATGGGGCTTAACCCCCGCAGAGATAGACTTTGTGTGGTTCAGATTTCTGATTCTAAAAATCGAGTTGCGCTGGTTCAGATCTTACCTGGGCAAAAAGAAGCACAAAAAATCCAATCGCTTTTCGAATCTAAAGAAATTGTAAAGATATTTCATTTTGCACGTATGGATATGACCTTTCTACGTGCGAGACTTGGAATCAAAGTTAAAAATGTATTCTGTACTAAAATCGCAAGTAAACTTGCGCGAACTTATACCGACAAACATGGTTTAAAGGAACTGATTCGTGAGTTTTTTGACGAGAATATCGATAAAAAAAATCAATCCTCTGACTGGGGAAAAAAAATTCTCACCAAAGATCAAGTTGACTATGCTTCTACAGATGTACGCTTTTTGATATCTTTAGAATCTATTCTTACCGAGATGTTGATACGAGAGAATCGAATGGAGATCGCAGAAAAGAGTTTAGCCTTTTTAGAAACAATAGTCGAGTTAGATCTATTGGAAGTATACAACCTCTTCGAACACTGATGTCAAAAAAACAACCTGGTTATATATGCAATTCTTGCGGAGATACCTTTTTTCGTTGGGCTGGGAAATGCCCAACTTGTGGAGAGTGGAACCAGGTTGTCGAGATTCCCATTTCTTCTGGTGGTAGGTTCGATGAATCCGTACCAAACAAACTCAAAAAAACAGAAAAGAAATATTCCAACCCAATTCCTATCGACCAAATAAAAGGTGAATCTTTTGCTCGCCTTTCAACAGGATTTACAGAGTTAGATTTAGTATTAGGTGGCGGAATTGTTCCAGGAAGCCTTATCCTTATCGGCGGGGAGCCGGGCGTCGGAAAATCTACACTCGTACTTGAAATCTCGAGACATATTGGAAAGTCAGGAAAGGTGTTGTATATCAGCGGAGAGGAATCTGCGGCTCAAATTGGTATACGATCCAAACGAATGGGTATACATGAGGATTCGATTTTGTTATCCTCAGAAATCTATGCTGAAAACATCTCTCAGATGATTGCTGACATTCGACCTTCCGTTGTATTTATAGATTCCATTCAAACCATTCTAAAAGAGTCTTTGGTAAACCAAGCGGGTACGGTTACCCAATTGCGTGAGTCGAGCCAGATTTTTTTAGAAACTGCCAAAAGAACATCCGTCCCTATTTTCTTAATTGGTCATATAACAAAAGAAGGTCAGATCGCGGGACCCAAGGTGTTAGAACACTTAGTGGATACGGTTTTATACTTTGAAGGGGACAAACTCAATTACTACCGAATGGTTCGGGCAATCAAAAACAGATTTGGATCAGTCGGTGACTCAGCTATTTTTGAAATGTCAACAAAGGGACTAACACAAGTTACGGATAGGCATGGCCTCTTTCTTTCAAACGATTCTGTCGAACGATCAGGGAGTGTAATCTCCAGTGTGTTGGAAGGATCAAGAGCCCTCGGTGTTGAAGTGCAAGCACTGGTAACGAAGTCTTCGTTTGGTCAAGCAAGGCGAATGGCGGAGGGGCTCGACACAAGGCGGGTTATTTTGCTTTCTGCAGTAATCGAAAAGTTTTTAAGTTACCCTCTTGGCGAACAGGATATTTTTTCCAATCTGGCAGGAGGATTACAAATCGACGAACCAGCGTTAGACCTTGCAATTGTTGCTTCCATAGTTTCTTCTTTTTTGAATCTAAATTTTACAAACAAATTGGCATTTTTGGGGAGTGGAACAGATATACCTTCCTTTCGGAAATTTGGCCGATGCCGAGGCTTTGGCATTGGGCGTTGGATACAAACCAGTCCGGCATCTCACTGAGATTCCCTGGCGAGATCTCTCGGTTCTTCCTTGAAAGAAACCCAAGAGAAGGCTGAATACTTTAGTACATCACACAAAAAACATAAAATATTCAAAATTTACACATATTTAACACATTTAGATTGACTTTTTTACTCTGCTATCGGACATTCTGTTCGTTCGAGGTAAACTATGAATCACAAAAAGACAATCCTTGTGTTATTAGCGGCGCTTCTATTCCTAGCAACAGGAATCCAAGCGAGAGCAAGGAAAACCCTCTACCCAGTGGTCTTTGCACATGGCCTTTCTGGCTTCGACAACCTACTTGGTTATTTCTATTTTGGAAATGATTTTGGTACCTTTGTTGGAGACCCATGTGACGAATTTTTGGAAACTACTTGTAATGGCAAAATCAGTAGTTCTCAGAGAGCACTTGCGGCAAGTGTAACTCCCTTCCAATCTTCTGAGGTAAGGGGAACCCAACTTGCGGATCGTATCCAAAACTACATGACCACTACTGGCGCAACAAAAGTAAACATCATTGGGCACTCGCAAGGTGGCATTGACGCAAGAAAAGCAGCGGCAGTACTACGTGCACGTTACGGTCGTCAGGTGGTTCATGCGTTGATTTCTGTATCTAGCCCCCACAGGGGATCCCCAACTGCGAAGTACATTTTGGATCTCGGACCAGGAGTAACTTCGGTAATTGATGCTCTAGCTAAATTATTTGGAAATACCATTTATGGTTCGGGCAATGATGGAATTGCGGCTGCGAAACAACTTGTATACAATGATTACTCTTCAACGGATGGCATTACTACAGGAATGAAAGCCTTCAATGCTAATTATAATGTAAATTCGGCGAACGCAGCATACTTTGGTTCGATCATCACAGCTCAGGATAGTCTCAATACCAATCCAGCTTTGTTTCTTCTAAAAGAGGGATTTTACAACATTGATGGAGACGGTTTTTGTATCGACGATTGTGATAACGATGGAGCCGCAGGAAGAGGTGACGGTATCCGAGGAAATAACGATGACGATGGTTTAGTCGGAATCAATTCCCAGCAGATGGGTGAAAGGCTACAATACAATGAATGGGCTTTTTCATTTGATACCATCACAGTAAATACTACCTTAGGTTACGTTTCCAATCTAAATGCTCCAAGTTCTGCACAAATGACTTCAAAGTCTAGCGTTGTAAGTCAAGATCATTTGGATGTGGTAGGGATTCCGCCAGATACATTTGACGAAGAAGAATTTTACGCCTCTATTTTAGAATTTATCGTCACCAAAGGCGGTTAACTTTGATCAGGCGGCCTTTGGGTCGCCTTTTTTATTTCCTAGGATTTCCATTCATGTTTCAAAACAAAAAATTTATCTATTTGGCGTTAGCAACTATTGCTATTCTATTTCTTCTTGTTCTTTGGTTTCGTCCTTCCAAAGATAAAAACCAGAAGGACTTTGAAGAATTAACAAATGCTCCCATCGCTTCACTCAATGGTTCTCTACCAGAGCTTCCATTAGATTATGAAGATTCCAAACTCGGCTCCTTTTCGGTGGAAGAGATTTCAAGGATAATGATAGAAAAGTATGGAAAGTACATCGATCGGCCTAGTGTTCAAATCGCACTTTTAGAAGAGCTTATGAAAGAACTTCCAAAACTCTATCCAAACGATTGGGTGAAAGTTCTACACCAAATTTTGGGTTATGCATTTCCAGGCAAAGCTCTAGAGATTTTCAGGATGTCGGAAAGTCTTTATGCTTATAATAAATTTCGTGAAGCAAATATGTCGAAGTTAGGACTGATGAGTGACCAAGCACGTAAAGAGATGATGTGGAAAGAACGTTATCGTTTGTTTGGTGAAAAGGCGGATGAAATTTGGGCTATGGAAAAGAAGATGAATAACGTTACAGACGCCCTCAAACGAATCGAAGACAGTCCCGTTGGAAATGTGGACGCAAAATTAAATTCATACGAAAAAGTTTTAAAAGAACAATTTGGCAAAGATTTGCCTCGTGTTTTAGAGAACAAACGCCAGCAGTTAACGGATGGTTTTGTAGTTTCCGTTCAAAAAGATTTAAAAGTACTTTCGTATCCTGCACGAAAATCCGCTCTCCGCGAAATCCGCGAAGCCATGGGAATGGATTCGGCTGCTCTGGCTCGTTGGGATGCTCTGGAAGAAGAACGTGAAAGAGGTTGGCAAAACCAAAAAAAATATTCAGAGATGCGGACTAAACTTTTAGGTAAAAAATCATCTCTGTCCCCCGAGGACGAAAGAGCTCTTGACTCTCTTCGAAAAGAACTCTTCGGAGAAGAGGCAGAAATCATCAAAAATGAAGAAGCAAGCGGATACTTTAGGAGTGCGGAAGAGAGAGTCTACGGTCTCAATTGAGCAGTCTGCCAATCGGAACAGCAGATTGCTTTAGTATTTGGAATGGATGGCAAATAAGTACACTGTTCCATTTAAATATGTTTAATTTGAGGGAAACCAGTTGACCTGTAGGTAATTTGTGACCAAATAATGTCAAAAATGAAAATTCAGGTGGAAAAAATGAAAAATAGAATCTATGTAGGAATTTTTGCGGCCCTACTTACCATTCCAAGTTCAGGAGTCTTTGCAGGTCCGTTAGACGGTCAGTGCATCGCTCTAGTGCATGGAATTCTCGGATTTGACGACACAAAGGGACTTGCAGGTGGACTTGTACGGTATTGGGGGGGACTTGATGGGTATTTGCGCTCACAAGGTGCGAAGGTGACTACTCCTGGTAGTTCCGCTACAAACTCCATTCCCACAAGAGCCAGCCAAATCCAATCCGCAGTCAATTCTTGGATGACAGCAAACGGTTGTTCCAAGGTGCACCTTTTTGGTCACTCCCAGGGTGGACTTGTCGCACGTTATATGGTATCTAACCTTGGTTTTGCTGGAAAAACAGCGTCGGTAACTACAATCAATTCCCTACACCAAGGGGCTCCGATGGCAGATATCGTCCTTGCTGTAATTCCAAGTTGGTTACAACCTTTTGCAAACGCAACTCTCGGTCTTCTTGCCCGTTTGGTTTACCGCGATGGTCGACCACAAGATGCTATTGCAATGGGTCGTTCTTTGACTGTTAGTTACTTGAGAACCTTCAACCCGAACTCTCCAAACCAATCCGGCGTGAAATACTACTCGTACGGATCCCAAATGGCTTGGGCAGATCCAATCCAACACCCAATTATGGCACTCACCCACCCAATCACTTGGGCAGGTGGTTTGTTCTATGGAATGGGCGGAGCCAATGATGGAGTTGTTCCTACTAGTTCACAAAGATGGGGAACTTGGAGAGGATTAGCACCTAGCTACTGGTTTGCAACGGGAATTGACCACCTCCAAGCAACTAATCTTGCTGGAAGCGGACAGAACTTCTTTGATGTTACTGGCTGGTATCTAAATATCGCAAGAAACGCGAGAGCTCTTCAGTAAACTTTCGATCACTGCCGAATAACCTTCGGCAGTTTTTCTCTATTCTCAAATCAACTTTAGTTTAATCTACCTCTATGGATTCAAAAAAAATAATATTCGTACTCGTACTTTTTGCCATATTTTTCCTTTCTTTACTTTTTTTCTTTCGGAAAGATATTTCCAATGCCAGTGAACCGAACTTACAATCCCAAGAAAAAAGTCTCAATTTGGACTCCCGTATATCCCCATTGGGATCAGGAGATGGGTTTTGGGATGAGGCACTCTCTCCATTTCGTGAAGACAAGTCCAAATCTTACTTAGAACTTTTAGAAGAGTTACGAACAGGTAAAATCAATTTTGTCTGGGAGGTTTGGGCACTTCGTCGAAAGTGTAAGCCCGAATATACACCGGAGCAGTGTGATAGTACAATCCTTGCATACATCGACTCAGAATATGAATCTCCCGACCGCGAAAAAATACGCGATCTTTTTGTTTCCTATTTTAAATATGAAGAAACGTATCGGAATTGGAAACAACCGACTGACTTGAGTTTTGTTGACCTCTATCAAAAAATAAAAGATAAACGCAGAGAAGTATTGGGTGAGAAGGCAGACTTGATCTTCGGAATGGAAGAAGCTCAGGTTGATTTTACGGAAGGTGCCGCCAATTTTTTAAAAACAACTGAGAATATGAATCCGGAAGCAAGAGTGAAAGCCTATAATGATTTCAAAAAAAAATCGTATGGCACTTACTTTGACTCACTTGTTTCGAGAGAGGATAGTTTTGATAACTACCAAATGGAATTGGTTATTCGAGAGAAGGACTTAAATTCTTTCACATCACCAGAAGAAAAAGAAAAGTACTTAAATAAAATTGAAACTCGCTATTTTGGTAAAGAAAAAGCCAGTGCTCTTGCAAGTGAAAGACAAAAAGAACGTCAATTTTCAGATT
>JALOTI010000062.1 GCA_025457985.1 Leptospira sp. | reverse complement strand
TCTGTAGAATTGTACTGATAAATATTTTAGGCTTCATTTGACTCTGTCAATAGAACAAAGTGATAAACAACCAACTGGTTCATTGCACGTGCTGGTACGCGTCGCAATAAGTCACTTGAATCAAAAATTAATAAACTTGAGTCACTAGCTTCAAGTTCAGACCTGTAAGAGGCGTGCGATGTGATGTCTTAGAACCAGCTGATAAGGTGCCTCAAGTTGTAATTGAAACAGCAACTTGCCGTTTTGCTGGACGGTCAGACATGCTGAACAGACTATCAGCAAATCGAAAAATTTTATTCTACTCAGGCTGACTCGTGTTTCATATAGAAGTTCGCTATCAGGTACTTGACGGGATCAGTGATTAACAAACCTGTGGTTAACTGGAGATGAGTTCGCTACGGTCTGTTCACGTCTAAAACTCACCCTAATCAAAGATATGTCATTAAAGTAATAGAATGAGTTTTCCGCTTTGTGACTCGACTTCCCGTGTCCGGGAAAATCCAGCGATATAAATCTATAATCTTTAAAGAATGGCGCCAATGGTTCAAAGGAATTGGCATTGTCCAGCCAACCGTGAAATGCTAGAATGACCTTCCCTTGCGGGTTGCCCCACTCTCTTCCTTCTATGCGATGGAACTTAGTTTGAATAGCCAAAGAAGACATAAATCAAATGCTGAGCTTCTATCAATCAATGTAAACACTATTCGAGAAGTAATAGACTTGCAATTAATTTTAAATTATGAACAATTTGAGCTATGTTCAGACTGCTTTCTTTAATCCTTGTATTTCTATTTAATCTTTCATCAACGTTTGCAAACGAACCAAAGTCAAAATTCTGCAACAGTCTAAAAGATTGTCGCGAGAAATTTTTGGGAACGAGTATACATAGGAAAAAAATAAATTTTCTAACAGACGCAATTGAAAATTATTCGAAAAAATTGACCGAAAATGAAAGAGCTGATCTTTATTTGGAAAGAGCCAGATCCATCGTGATCGAAGCGAGTGGTGACACTGGTTACAGAGGAGAAATCCAATTAAAGGTCACACACAAACCAGAATATAAAAATTCGCAGATGCAAAAGGCAAAAGCTGATTTAGATCTCGTCAATGGTTTGAATCAAAACTTAAGCGAAGATACCAAAATCAAGTATAGAGAAATATACCAACTCTACGAATCTTCTCTCTAAACTTCGTTGATGTCCTCTTGGATAAGTCTCGAACCTGCACGAAATGTTAAATAGCTCCAAGTCCAACTAATAAGCGTTGATACTTTGTTCTTAAAACCAACTTGGTAAACAAGATGGACAAAGAGCCACCCTAACCAACCTATTAATCCCTTGAGCTTAAAGATTCCAAACTCGGCAACTGCATCCGTTCTACCAATGGTCGCCATATTGCCTTTATCAAAATATTCAAACTTTGAAATTGATTTTCCTTTTAAGGTCCGTTTTAAATAGTCTGCCACATATCGGCCTTGTTGCATAGCCACAGGCGACACTCCTGGTAACGGTCTTTCAAGTCCTTTTGAAAAATTTGCAACATCACCAATACAGAAAACATCCTTTAATGATTCTACTCTGCAATATTCATCCACTAAAATGCGATGGGACCGATCCTTTTTTAAATTCAATTTCTGAGCCAATGGAGAGGCCTCTACACCTGCAGCCCAGATCACAGTATTCGTCTCAATTTTCCTATCTTTAAGAATAACTTCCGTTTCTGTGATATCAACCACCGGCGAATTAAGAAGCACCTCAACTCCCCTACTCTCCAATTTTTTCAGAGTAAAAAGGCTCGATTCTTCGCTAAAGTTACTTAGTAGACGTGGTCCAGCCTCTATAAGAGTTACTTTTGTCATTCCTGAATCGATTGCTCTAAAGTCTCTTCGTATAATAGTATGGGAGAGTTCTGCTATCGAACCAGCTAACTCTACACCAGTCGGTCCTCCACCTATTACAACATAATTCATTAATTTTTTAGCTAGGTTTGAATCACCCAATAATTCTGCTTTTTCAAAGGAAAGCAAAATCTTTCTGCGAATCGCTAGTGCATCTTTCAAATTCTTGAGTCCGTAACTGAATTTAGGCCATTTCTGATTTCCGAAATAACTGGTCTGGGCACCGATTGCTATAACAAGGAAATCATAAGACAATTCATAATCCTGATAAAAAACAATTTTTTTATCAAAGTTAATATCGCTTACTTCACCCATTAGAATCTTTACATTTTTATAATTTGTTGTAATTGACCTAGAAGGAATTGCGATATCGGCAGGTGATAATACTGCGGTTGCTACCTGATACAATAAGGGTTGGAATAAGTGATGGTTCCGTTTATCGATTACTGTAACATCAAAATTATTGTTATTTGCCAATGATTTGATTACTTGTAGTCCGCCGAATCCAGCTCCGATTATAATTATTCTTTTTTTATCCATTTCACTTCCTCGTATCCAGAAAATTTAAAAAATCTATCGCAGACTTCATCACGATATTCTGCACCTTATCAAAGTCGGCTTCTGTTCCATAGTATGGATCTGGAACTTCTAACGACTCCCCTTCTTTTGAAAAACCCCGGAAAAAATGGATTTTGCTTCGTTGCAACGGATTCAAAGTTTTTGAGAGTACATCCTGATAGTTTTTAGAATCCATTACCAAAAGAAAGTCAAAATAGTCTAGGTCTCGTACGGTAAGCTGCCGAGCTCTATGTGTTAATTCGATATCATACTTTTCCGCTATTTTCCTAGTCCTTACATCTGGAAGGTCTCCAATGTGGTAGTTTGAAGTTCCGCAGGAATCAACTTCAAAGTCGGTAAGGCGGCCTTTTGATTTTAGTAGATTGATGAAAGCACCTTCAGCCGCCGGTGACCTGCAAATATTTCCTAAACATATGAATAAAACTTTTATTTTTCTATCTTTCATTGGTAGAGGTAAATATACTTCGTGCCTTCATTTTTGAGCCAGAGTTCTGCATTTTTGAAGTTAGGATAAAGATCTTTCACCAGCTTCCAAAAATTCCTAGAATGGTTTTTCTCCAAAGTATGACAAACCTCATGAACGATTAAATATTCAATGATTTCTGGCTTACAATGTACAAGAGCTAAATTGAAGGACAAACAATTGTCAAAAGAACAACTGCCCCATAGACTTTTCATCGTTTTGATTCTTACTTTCTTTACTTTGACATTCAGAATCTTCGTATAGTTTTGAAGCTTTTTTTGAATGAAAAATTTAAGATAACTTTCTAAAATTCGTTTAGTCGTTTTTTTACGATCAGTTTTTTTGGGAACCGAAATCTGCAAAATACCCTGCTGTGAATCTAGTTTTGTATCAAAATTGGAGTCTACATATACGAGTTTAAATGTTTCACCAAATAAAGATATGGTATCACCCGTTTCATAAAGTAGTTTTGGTAGGCTTGAGTTTTTTTCCTTAAACTTTTCAATTGTAGCTTTTATCCAATCGAGTTTAGAAAGCACAAAATTATCTACGTAGTTTTTGGGAACTCCTACAGGAACTCTGACAACTACCTTACCCGTAGCCTGTACACTCACTGACAGATTTCTCCCTCGAGAGACTTTTTTTTCAATGATTACATCTAAATCCCTTTCAATTGAGAGGTGAAGTGTGTTCTGATCTGGTTGCGTTTTATTCATCCTTTTTATTCATAAGATCAAAATTAAAAAGTTTGGAAGCGGCGATTTCGACAGAATAATCTTTTATGTTGATATAAGATTTGAAACCACTGGCAAAATTTGACGCAATATCATCAGGAGTCAAACCCCCCTGAGATTTAAATCTTCCTTCTGAAAAGAATCTTCGATGATTTAGTTTGAGATTTATCATCCAATTATCTGAAAGTTTATAGCCGAAGTCTAACTGCGACATCCAGCCAACACCGAAGTTGTCAGAGAGGAAATTGATTGATCGTTGGACATGGAAGTCGCGTGTTTTAATCGATCCGATAGAAGGCATAAAATTGAAATCGACGTAAAATTTTTCTCCACCATAACGATAACCACCACCATAAAAGAATTCCCATAGATCATTAGAGAAAGTCAAACCTAGACCAATAGGAGCATAAAAAACTGGGTTGGAATCAACGAATTGATTTACATCATAAAAGACATACTTGAAATAAGAGTACCTTGCACCCCCAGAAAGGAAAAAACCGGAGCCTTGGAGCCAGGGATTTGCCATTGATTCCCCAAAATAGTATCGTCCATAAAACTCCGTTCTATGTTCGTTAATGGTCGCTTTACCAATCCCATCCGCAAAATTTCTACTTCCTGTAAAGACAGTTGCAGAGTCATTGTATGCCCAGTTTTTCGTGTCAATTTTTGTGCCTCGTTCAGTTGACACCGTTCCTAGAGCAAAGTCTTCGTCTCTGGCTTTCCCGGCATTTTGATTCCATCCAGTCGTTTTAAATGATCCTCTTACTTCCCATTTATTTTTAAATATAGCACCGTGAAATCCAAATAAAGTAAAATCTCTTGTAAATGATATGCGAGATCCTCCTCGTATTCCGGAGAGATTCGGATATTTATTTCCTGTTTCAAATATATACTCGCCACCAGATCTTTCTGTAGAAAAACCGAAGCTCGTCTCCGCCTCAACGAAGCTAAAAACTGAAAATAAAAAGAAAAGTACTACTGAAATAATATTAGTTTTTGGCACCATTCTTAGAATCAAAAACCCTTATTCTTTGTAAACATGATATTAAGCCTGGAAGGTAATCAAAATAGGTGTTCAAAGTGTTAGATGCTGAGAAAAGATTGGAAGTTTTAAAATTTCGAAGTGGGGGTGAAATGATTTCACCCTTAAGAGACATAATTAATTTGACAAAGATTTCCGTAGAGTTTGAATGATTCAAATAAATCTAAATGAAAAAAAACGAAGATACAATTAGATTAGAAGAGGCCTCAAAAGTTTTTGGCTATTCCGTTGAGGATTTTCAGGCCAAGGTATTTGAGCTGAAAGTGCCAGGCTGGAAAACGGGTTCTTTTAAAGTTGAGACACTCCGAAAATACTTTGATGAAATAGCAGAAGAAAGTTTCGAATCAACCGTTATTGCAATCTCCAACCAGAAAGGAGGGGAGGGGAAAACAACAATAAGTTTATATTTGGCTGAAGCATTAGCGGAAAATCATAAAGTTCTCTTAATCGATTGGGATCCTCAAGCAAATGCCACTCAACTTTTTTTAAAAGAGGAGCCTATCTCTATTCTGGAGTATTTGGGGTATCGTGGTAACAAGTCCAAGAGTATTGATTCATTGATCAGGACGGTTGGAGACAATCTAGACCTGCTTCCATCTTCAATTGATTTAGCAAACCTTACCACACCTTATGAACGTGATGATTTTGAACTTTTGAAGGAGGCAATTTTGCCTGTAAGGTCTCGGTACGAGTTTGTCATTATTGATTGTCCTCCTTCTCTTGGATTGATATTGGAAAATGCATTGATAGCGGCAGATTACATTTTAGTACCGATTCAAACTCGTGCTTTTAGTCTCCAGGGAATTCGAGATTTGCATGAAACGTTTCAAAAGATTCAAAGAAAGGCGAACCAAAGGTTGAAACTGCTCGGTGCCGTTTTGAATCAATACGAAGGGCAAAAAGCATTGTCTGGTCTTTCTGAGGGAATAAAGAAATATTTTCCAGTTTTTGATTCGGTAATCTATCGTAGAGAATCTATACCTCAAGCCCAAGCAAAGATGTCGTTACTTTCAAAAATAGATAGTGTTACCATGAAAAGTTTTCGTGAATTGGCGAAGGAAGTGAAGGATAAAATCAATGTCGAAAAAAACTGAATTTCAGGCTCTCGATCTTATATCTGCCTATAGCGAAAAAAAGAAGAGTCCTTCAAGTATTGAGTTGGAATTGATTTATCCAAATCCATTACAGCCAAGAATTATCGGAAGAGATGATACTACCGACTTAGTCCCGTCTATGCAAAGACTTGGATTGATTGAACCTATTCTTGTCAGAAAAGATAAAGGTAAGTATCTGATCGTCGCAGGAGAAAGGAGATTCAGAGCCGCTCAAAAACTAGGTTGGAAGGAGATTCCAGCAATCGTTACAGATGCAAACGAAGATGTTTGTTATGAAATGTCGTTAGCGGAAAACGAAAAGAGGAAAAACCTCAACCCCTGGGAAGTAGGGAAGGCCATTCAATTCCTGAGAAAAGAAAAGCGAAAAACTGCAGAGGAAGTCTCTGCACTACTGGGATATACCGAGAGGTATGTAAAACAGCTGAGTTCGATTGCTCGATTGGATCAAAAATCGGTTATGGAACTTATGATAAGTGGCAAGCCGCTTTCAGTTAAAAACTTAGAAGATTTGCTGAAAAGAAAAGAAAATCGAGGGGGTGAAACGGTTTCACCCCAGTCTGGCAATCCTCAGAAATTAACCTTAAACTTGTCGAAACTTTCAAACCGGACCAGAGAATTATTTTTGAAAGAGTTGAATGCCCTAAAAAGAAAGTATGGAATCGTAGAATAGAGGATAAATGAAAAATTTAAAAAAAATGAAAACCCTGGATGAGGTTGAAAAAGAATTAACAATCATCTTAGCCACTGACAAAAAGCCGAAATTTGATATATCAATTACACAGGTGTTCGACTTCCTCTCTGAGTCCATTGAGTCCTCAATTCAGAATGTAACGCTTCTTCAAAAAAAATCAGGTCTCAATAAGATACTAGGTAAATACAAACTAGCTAAGCTGTTTTCGAAGGGAAGTTATTCTAAGGTAAATCAGATTCCTGGATTTCCGCCAAAGTTTGATCTGGGCGACCCACATGCGGCGGAAATAAGATTAAAAACTGCAATCACCGCATTTAAATTACATTCAGGTCCATTTTCTGAACATGTTGTTTTCGGTGAATTGGAAAAGAAACAATGGGAAAAAATTCATAGTATGTTGGCTTCTTTTTTGTTCTCTTACATTGAGTTATTTGGAGATGAAAAAATTCGTTACCTGAAAGAAAAAGAAATGAAGCGGGAGCAAGCGTTTCAGGAGAAAATGGAAAGTCAACACAAACACTCTAACAAATCAAAAGATGGTAAAAATCATTACCCAAATAAAAAATGGAAAAACAAAAAGAAACATTACCATCAAAAGAGTAATAAAAATTCAGGCGGAGATAAAAAATGAAAATTTCGTTAGTTGTTGGTAGTCATCGAAAAAACTCTCAGTCCTTAAAAGTTGCTAATTTTCTTACAAAATTTTTGTCGAGTGAGGGGTATGATTCAGCGATTTATGATCTCGGACTTAACCAACTTCCACTTTGGGATCCTTCTGCATGGGAAAAAGACTCAGAACTAAAAAAACTATGGATTGAATTTAGTAAGGGTTTGCCTGATTCGGATGGATATATTTTTTTATCTCCTGAGTATAACGGTATGTCAAGCCCAGCTTTAAAGAATTTCTTTCTTTATCTTTCTGGAACCGATGTTTCGCACAAACCTGGCTTGATTGTATCCGTTTCGAGTGGTATGGGAGGTAGTTATCCAAACGCAGAGCTGCGAATTTCAAGTTTTAAGAATACTAGAATCGTTTATATACCAGATCACGTGATTGTTAGACATGTCGAAACATTACTAAATTCTGATACGCCTGAGTCAAAAGATGACGAATGGATACGTGGTAGACTTTTTTACTCTACTACGATGTTGGTCGAATATGCAAAGGCACTAGTCTCAGTTAGGCAAAGTGGTAAGATTAATTTGAAAACTTATCCATTTGGGATGTAATGACTTTATAAACAAAGAGTGGAATAACAAGATTTAAAAAGAGGGTCAGACCATAGGAAAGAATTGGACCACCTAAGACATATGGATCAAACATATGCATAGAATGAATAACAAAAGGGTGTAAAAGGAAAATAGCTAAGCTACGTTTGCCAATGTATTGCGCTGACGTTCGAACGGAAGTCGGTAGATATTTGGAGATAAAAGCTATAAAACCAATGCCCCATATCGGATAGAAAAGATGGTGGTTTTTAAAATCAATTCCTTGAATACTAAAGACTATTGTGATACTTATGAATACAAAAAATAAAATAAGTAATCCGATGATGTCTTTCTCTCTTTGACTAAAGTCTATACTTTTCCCCACTAAACCTAAGTAGAAGAAGAATATATAATTAAAAATGGAAATTGATAGATATTCCGACGGAAGATAATTATCCAAAAGATTTAGATTAGAAGCCAAATTAGTGAGAAAGAACAAGAGCAGGAGCCCCCACACTAAACTTTTCCTTTTCAGAAAGTCGGAAAAAAAATAGAATAAAATATAAAATTGAATGAGTAAAGGAACAAAATAATAGGGAGTAAAAACCTTTCCCAAAAGAATAAATTTTATAAATTCGCTGAAACTGTAGCTTTGATACTTTAAAAAGTAACCAAATAGGGAGGCAAAAAAA
>JALOTI010000061.1 GCA_025457985.1 Leptospira sp. | reverse complement strand
AAGGTAAATGTTCCAGAAAACCCAGGTTGGCCCGCCGTTTGGCTTGCTAAGAACATAGTATTTAAACAAACCTCTTGTCTTTCTTGGATACGGGCATTACGTTGAGATTTGCAACCAACCAACAAACATAATATGATCAAAATAAAACTAGAATTTTTGATATTTTGTTTCATATTAATAAAATACCTGCATTTGGATTCTTGCAACATGATCTCCTTCGGCAGCAGATAGATTCCCAGTGTAGTAAAAATAATCCGTTTGAAGTTTTAAATTGTGTTCCGCAAAATAATACGAAACGGCTCCACCAACCTCTCTTGAATACCGGAGACTTGGATCTGTTTCACCTAACGGTCTAAATTCTCCGTATCTCAAACAGATTTCGTAATTTGCTTCGAATAGATACCCCAATTGGACAAAATATCCCTGTCCACTCCTTGAGTATTCTCGCGTGAGTACATTGTTTACAGTTGCTTCCGAATAACCTGTATTTGCTCGGCGCCAAAGCCATTCGTATTGAAAGGAAAAACCCAACCATTTTAGATAGATATCTCCCGTTGCATGGCTATAATCAAATCTGGCAAATGTATATTGGGTTCCATTCGTACTCAATGCACGATTTGAATTTTTATTGAATGCCCCAGAAGCTCCGATTGCAAGTTTTGGTTCTTTGTAACGAACAAAGTCAACTTCATTTAGCCAATCATTATCCATGCCAGATTTTGACATTCCACCAAACGGAGAGTAGATGAATCTGCCAACAGTGAGGACACCAGGAGTATTTTGATCAACTCGATTTCTTCCTTGGCCACCAAATACACCTATATAATATGCAAATTTTCTTTTTTGACCGAGAAAATCTTCGCTAAAGATATAAGCACCGACATCCCGATCTAAATTGAGTTCTGTTCCGATAGTGGAGCGATCGACAGTTTGAAGAGCACCAGATGAATTCAATCGTTGGCGGCTAAACGGAACTTTCATTTGTCCGAATGAAATTTTAAAATCTCGATACTGGTTGTATGTTACACTCGCATCTCGGACTACATTTCTTCGATCTCCTTCCATATCCCTCTCGGCAAATCCCAATTGTAATTTGAAAAGCCAAGTATCATTATAGAGTCCAGACTTGAGCGCAAGCCGAGTTCGGCGGACCAAAAAATTTGTCGTAGATTCCGACGGATCCAATTGGAAGGTTTGGTTCCCTTGCATTTGTGCCCGAAACCGGATTTGGATATTGTGTTTTCCATCCTCTGTTTCTGCCTGGATCCCCTGACCTAATCCGGTCTTGAACTTTGATCCTTGGGTTTCGGTTTTCTTTTCTGCAGTTTGTTGGGGAGGATCTCCTGTGTTTTGTGCAGAGAGAGGAAGAAGGAGAGCCAATGAAAAGAACCCAACAAAAAACTTCAGATAGTAGCAGAACCAATGATTTTGTAACATAACCAGCTTAACTTACGGACAGTTATGGCTCACTGGAATGTTGTAGCGATTGGACAGGTAGCATTGGACGAGTTCTCTGTCCGCCGCCGAAAGTACGCCATCGAAATATAAAAAATCCCCGAGATGTCCATCGAAGTAGTCACCATCCGGCGGGCCACCTGAATAAAAATACCTTCCAATATCGAGAGTTCCTCCACCACAGGAAAAGGTTCCCGTTGGCACCGAAAGGGAAGTTTGGATGGATCCATTCTTTCGGATATTGCCCGATGTTCCATTGTGATCCAAACTCAAGATTGAAGTTTCATTCACGACAGAAAAGTTAGGCGTAGCTTGCAATACATTCACACTCGACAGATTGAATAGAGAGGGTCGGTTGGGCATTCTAAGAATATACAAAAGTTTTCCTGTCGTGGGGGAACCGTTCTGAAAGAGACCATCATTTCCCGATTGGCCAACTTCTCGGTAGGTGGCAAAGATTGTATTCGAGGAGCCATTGAGTATTGGTTCGCAGGTTCGGCTGAGAAAGCTTGGATTAGGATCGGTACCAAAAAAACGGATACCTGGTTTGCCCAACATTGGATTGATTTCATAAGCGGGTCTGTTAGCGCCAGAAATTTGCGTAAGATGGAAGTTATTACCACTCCTATCATACCAATCATATACGCAGTTGAGTCCTACCGGACAAGTTCCTCCCGAATAAGCCGTAGCCTCCGGCTTCAAAAAGAATTTCAAACTCCGCGAGGCAATCGTTGTACTCCAGGTGCTAACCTGTGTTGGGTGGACACCTGATAGGGCTCTGATTTCAGCTTGTGACAAAACACGATTGTAAATTCGAACGTCATCAATGCTTCCGAAAAAATTTCCCGTAAAGTCTATCCGCCTTCCTACTTGGATTGCCGTGTTAGCCGTTGTATTCCAGGTTTTAGATTCTGTATTTCGCAAAACACCGTTGAGATAAAGGGATGCGTTTGCATTATCATAGGTTCCACATATATGAACCCACTCTCCTGTGATACCTTCATGGGGGGCAAGGACATCGTCACCCCCACCCCCACCAAAAATACCAGCCTGAGTGGTATCGATCATGAGACCAGAGCCATTTGATGCTACATTACTTCCATACCCTAAGATATGCTGGCTGATGGAACTGGTAGTTAAAATCCACGCACATTGGGTTCGTCTAGCATTTCCTGAAGGTAAGGCAACCGTGGAAGTTCTGGATAAAAAAGTAGTACCATCAAAGGCATAGGCAGAATTTCCATATCCATTTCGGTCACTTGTTGCAGTAGCAATATTAATAGTTAGGTGGTTATCATTTCCGCTAAAGTCATTCGAGTTCCCGTTCAATGGGTAATAAGCGACCAATCCATTTGGCACTTGAGCCGCTAACTTTTGTATGGCGATTTGGTCTAGTGCACCTTTGAAGAATCGAAAATCGGAAACCTTTCCTTGGAAAAAATTAACTCCTCCGCCATTGTCTCCAATTTTTAGGCTTGCGGCTGGCGTATTCGGATTTGTAGCAAAGGCGATTCCTTGGCTTCTGCCGTTGATGTACATTTGCCAAGTTCCCCCATTTCGAGTCAAGGTGACATGGCTCCATTGGTTAAGTGGCAGTTGGTCTGTGGAATCAGGACTACCAGGGACTCCACCAAGAGAGATGCTGATCCTTCGGCTCGTATTTGTTCCATCAAAAAGTATTCCATATCCATTCGAACCACCAGATCCATTATAGAATAAAAATTGGTTTCCTGCCTTTCCACTAGGATGAACCCACATCGACATGGTTAGGTCATCCATTATTGGATTTCCTGAAAAATTTACATTCGAAGCTGAGCTAATCAAATGGCTCGATCCATTCAATTCATACGCACCAAGAGTAGTTCCTTTTTCATCTGTCACTTGTGTTGGAGCTCCGACTGCTGATCCATTGTTTGTTCCAACAGAATCAACCATATTTCCATCAAAGGTATAACGAAGGATTTCCGCATTTTCGATCCTGCGTATGGCGTGATTCCCCGCATCGGATATATAGAGATTGTTCCCATCGCTTGCGGGAAAAGCTACAACGAACATACCTGCGTTGCTGCCTGCATTGTCTATATAACCACTCACACCACCGACCAAAGTCGTAACTTTATAATCACTCAGACGTATGTGGCGGATTTTGAGAGTATTGAATTCGAAAAGAATTAGGTTTGTTCCATCGGAAGTCAAGTTGAAGGGACCGTCAAACATAGCATTTGTGCCATATCCATCGAGAGAACCAGCAAGCGCCTGTCCTGCGATCGTCGTTACTGGGTAGGGGCTTGTCAGATCAATCCTTCGTATGCGATGGCTTCCATTATCCGCAATGTATAGATAACCGCCGACAGCGGCAATTCCTATCGGAGAATTGAATTGTGCGGAAGTTCCATTTGCATCTAAGGTTCCTGCAGTTCCAGATCCAGCCAATGTTGTAACTGCACCTGTGACTGGGTTTACAGCTCGGATCCTTTCATTATAGCGATCTGCAACATATAAAGTTCCTTGGTGGAGAAGGATTCCATGTGGATTGCTAAAGGATGCAAGGAGACCATTTGCATTGTCGGCAAACCCAGTATTCCCACTTCCAGCCAAGGTAGAAACTGCCGCATTTGCTAGATTGATCCTTCGGATTCGGTTCCCAAGAAACTCAAGAACATATAGTGATACTCCGTCTGTTGTCAGATAGTAAGGACCATGGAATTGAGCTGCCGTACCGATTCCGTCTTGACAGTTTGCTCCCGGACAAGCTATACCACCGCCAGTCGCTCCACCGGCAAAAGTCTCCACTTCTTGTGTGCTTATATTCATTCTGCGAATTACATTATTTAAGTAATCCGCTATATAAATATATGTTCCATCACTAACGATACCGTTCGGACTCCTAAATCGAGCTAGTCTTGGGTCGGGGTCGTTTACGAGGTTCGGGTCTGGTCCTATTCCATTTGCATTGGTTGGAAAAGAGCCTGCAATTGTTTGTAAGTATGGATGAGGAGAGGAGAGGTTCGGAAAGAGATCAGCTGCAGCCACAGTATGGATCGCACCACTGTTTAAATACCCAGAGATACATCGAATAGCAACTGTTACATTTAAAGTCGCAACCGTTCCGGCACTTAAAGTAGGATTTACGAAGGAACAAACGCTCCCTGGTGTCTGGGATGTAATTGTGACAGAATAGTTTTGTCCAGTAGAAAGTGGAGTAGCAAATTTAAACAATCCTCCAGAGCTAATCGAAAGAGAATCTGTTCCATTGTTTTGGACAGTGATCGGAGCCGATATTCCACTTACATTGACGCCGACTTCGTAAAAACCAGGACCTAACCCACAATTGATGGTGACATCACTGATGTCAACAGACTGCACAACCCCTTTTCCATTGGTGATCGCACAATTCATAAATGAATTTCCCGAGGTGGATATCGTAAGATCGTAACTTGTTCCTGGATCCAATCGAGTTGGGAAACTGAAGCTTCCATCTTGTGAAACTGTCACAGATTGATCCCCGTTGCGAACCTCAACGGAGCCTCCGGGCAAAAGTCCCGAAACCGTCCCACCTAATAAAAATCGATTCGCTCCACCTAAAAATCTAAAGAAACCAAAGAGTTCCAACTGGCTTCGTACGAGGCTTGGCAGTTGGCAAGATACGAGGAAAAAAATCAATATCGGAAGGAACTTTCTCATAGCATCTTCGGATTATATTTCGGTTGAAAACAGCGCTGTAAAGAGAATTACATTGGCGGTTCTATTGCTTTTTTTCAGAATTTCGCTGTCAAAACTCCCTATTTTTCCTTTTCGTCTCAACTCTGTCTTAAAAACTGAATTCCAATCTATGAAAAAGGCACTTATCACTGGAATCACTGGCCAAGATGGCTCCTACTTGGCAGAACTTCTCCTAAAGAAAGGATACGAAGTTCACGGAATTGTAAGACGAACAAGTCTTTTCAATCGCAATCGAATCGAACACCTCCATGGAAATCCTTCTCTCCACCTCCATTACGGAGATTTAACGGACTCCTCGAATCTAAATCGAATCTTAGAAAAAATCCAACCTGCTGAGATTTACAATCTTGCGGCTCAATCCCATGTGCAGGTTTCCTTTGAAGTTCCAGAGTATACGGCGGAAGTCGATGCCGTAGGAACTCTCAGAATTTTGGACGCGATCAAACAAACGGGAATCAATTCCAGGTTTTACCAAGCATCCACTTCAGAATTGTATGGTCTCGTACAGGAAGTTCCTCAAACCGAAAAGACACCTTTTTACCCTCGTTCCCCATATGCTGTGGCAAAACTCTATGCATACTGGGCAGTAGTAAATTATAGAGAAGCGTACAATTTGCACGCATCTAATGGAATCTTATTTAACCACGAATCTCCTCGTCGTGGGGAAACATTTGTCACAAGAAAAGTAACACTTGGAGTTTCCGCTGTCAAAGCAGGAAAACTTCCTTTTATTACTATGGGAAATATTGATTCCAAACGTGACTGGGGTTACGCTCCAGATTATGTTGAAATGATGTGGATGATGTTGCAGCAAGAAAAAGCAGACGACTATGTAGTCGCCACAAACGAAACTCATACGGTTCGCGAATTTATCGAAGAAGCATATAAAATTGCGGGATACGAAGTGGTTTGGGAAGGAAAGGAAGACAAGGAAGTGGGTAAAGATAAAAAATCTGGCCAAGTTCTTGTGAAAATTGATCCCAAGTATTACCGACCTACAGAAGTTGAGCTCTTGATAGGTGATCCAGCAAAAGCGAAACGTCAGTTAGGTTGGGAGCCAAAAGTTAAATTTAAAGAACTAGTAAAAATTATGATGGAAGCTGATTTGAAGGACCAAGGATTTTAGATAGAAATAAATCTTTTTTGATTCGAACAGACAAACCCAATAAAATAAAAAAACCTCTATTTTCGAGAGGTTTTTTTATCCTAGTTTTACGAAATGGAAAGAGAGCCTTGAGTCTTTTACAGTCCGAAGAATTGGTCTAACATCAACTTTTTTAAAGTTTCTTTTAGCTTTTCTTGGATGTTTACGATCTTAACAGTCATCTTCTTTTCATCGGCTTTGTTTTTGAAAGATAACAAACGTGAAATTCCGAGTGAACTTACAATCACAACTTTTTCTAAGTCCAAAAAGACTTCGGTTGCTTTCTTCTCTAAAATTTCCGCTAATATCTCACGAAGTTCTGGAGCATTTCCATCAAGGATTTGATCCATAAAACGAACTCGAATCGTGTTTCCTGTCTCTTCTACAACTATCTTATCACTCATATTTTTTTACAGCTTCTAACCTACGTTTTTGGGCTTCCATATGCAAGAAATTTTATTTCAATTTCTTAAGCTTATTTTCCATGGATGCCTTTTTATGGTAGAATTGGACGAGTTTTTCTAACTCTGCCATATCACTGCAGACAATTTTTCCAAGATCTAAGCGAATAAATTTGTTATTTTTCATCAAATCGGCAATGATCAGCTCGTCCTTCGGATCTGTAAGTCCTACCATCTTGAGAAGGTCCTTCGTTCCGATCTCAAAATTATATGCCTGTTTGGGAGCGATTTTGATCCGATTCTTCTCAGCGAGAGTCATGAGAGTATCAACAATCCTTGCTTGAGGATCTTTTAAGAGTAAATTAGCGAGTTGTTTGTAGGCGGTCCAAATTCGTTCTGAAAGTAGGGTGATAAGACGGGTTGCCAACTGCGGTTGCGCCTTTACCATACCTTCAAAGTTTGCTTTGTTGATCGCAAGAAGTTCGACATCGCCAGATGCTACAGCCGAAGCTGACCTTGGTTTGTTGTCAAGGATAGCCATCTCACCAAAAATATCTCCCGCTTGGAGAACCGCGAGCATCACTTCATTTTGGTTTACAATTTTAGAGATTTTTACCTTTCCTCCTTGGAGGATGAACAATTCCTTACCTGGCTCGTGCTCACAAAAGATCATCTCATTGTCTTTGTAGTTCCGATTGAATTTAGTATAGTCGATCGGAGGAGCTTGGAAAGGTTGATTCATAGTTTGTAATCGCAGTTTTGCCTGCGGTACAAACTGTCCATTTGGAAGGTGTTTTAAATAACTCTGGTAAGCAAAAGTGGCGTGTAGTGCGTTGTTTTGCTGGTGGTAGTATTCACCAATTTTGAAAAGTTCGTTTGGATCTTCTTCTACTGCATTTCGGAAGGAAAGCCTTGTGATGGTTGTATCAAATTGGCGTAGCTTCATTGAAAAGAAGCGGATGATGTTCATCGCAACCGCCGTAGACTTTTGGATCAATGTTCCAAACTGGTCATAACTAACGGAGATTAAAGAAACATTTGTAAGTGAGGTAGCAGATTCGATTTGAGCGTGTTGGCTCATCGCAGCTACAACTCCAAAAAAATCACCAGGTCCGAGTACTTGGTTGGGATCCTCGCCGACGACAGCAGTCTCCCGAGAAACACGTACCTTCCCCTCGCGGATGATATAGAAGTTGTTCGCATCCTTTTTCCCTTCTACAATAATGTAGGAGTTCGCCGGGAAAGTTACCATTTGGAAAAATGACATTATAAATTCTCTGGAGCCTTTTTAGTCAACGTGCCTAGTTTATTATCGGAAACAACGAGGGCAATATTTTCCTAAAAATTACTTATTTTTACTCTCCCCTAAAATTTCCATCTGAGTCAGCTCTAATTCTGCTTCTTGAGCGATCTTGCTTGCGAAGGTATTTTTTGTAATGTCAGAAAAAATTTTTGCGGCCAAATCTTCCCTTCCAAGCCTGACGTAGGTTTTTCCTGAGATCAAATACGCTTCCAGTCCTTCTTCCGTATTCGGAAAGTCTTTGTAGAGTCGAAGCTCATTTTCAGCAAGCCGTAATGTATCTCCCGTTCTTCTGTAATTCGAACTTAATAACTTCCTTACATCCCATTCTCTTGAATGAGAAGGATACAAGATGAGAAAAACCTTACATGTCTCGATGGACTTGGAAAAATTCCCATCCTTAAAGAATTCTTCTGCTTTTCTTCAACTTTCTTGACTGCTCACTGATCTTTTTCCACCGGCTCTTCTCGACGGCGCTTGCTTTCATCGTTTCGCGGTCTGAGAGAAATGACGTTTCTTTTTTCAGCTTCAGGT
>JALOTI010000506.1 GCA_025457985.1 Leptospira sp. | reverse complement strand
TGACATGTTTAAAATTGGTGTTGGACCTTCTAGTAGCCATACTTTGGGGCCATGGAAGGCTGCCTTACAATTTGTAAACAATTTGCAAAAACGTCAATTAATCCATACTGTTCAAAAAGTACAGGTATTACTCTATGGCTCATTGGCTAAAACTGGTAAAGGTCATGGTACAGATGTAGCAGTGATACTGGGATTATGTGGCGAAGATCCAGAAAATGTACCTGTTGAGTCTATACCTGCCATGCTTAATGCCATAGAAGCTACGCAGCAATTGATTGTTGGTAAACATAAGAGCATTCACTTCAATCCTAAAGAAGAGGTAGTTTTTTTATTCAACGAGAGTTTGCCTTTTCACCCCAACGGACTTACTTTTTTGGTTGAATTAAGTAGCGGAGAGCAATTGGCTGAAACGTATTTTTCTATTGGGGGTGGTTTTGTGGTAAAAGAAGGAGAAGCCAATACCGCCAATCAGCAACAAGTTAGTTTGCCGTTTCCTGTAAATACAGCAGACGATTTATTGCATTGGTGTATGAAAACTGGGTTAGCCATACATGAAGTAGTTTTAGAAAATGAATATCCTAGCAATGTTTACCCTTGGGAACATTGGACCAAAAAGAATGTAACACTGAGTTTTGTTGGAATAGGGGATTCTCCATCCGAGTTTTATGAAAATTTACGAACAGAACTGAGAAGAGGAGACGTGTATCTTTTTTCTTTTTCTCCTGTTCATTGGTGTACAGGTGTAGTCTTCGATTTGCAAATAGTCTCTGATATTTGCATGGAGTTTGGGACTAAGTTGGTTGTGGATGGTAGCCAATCCGTAGGCCATGTAAAAATGGACTTTTCCAAAGCAAAAGTAGATTTCTGCGCTTTTGCCGCCTGGAAGTGGTTACTTGGTCCTTTGGGTCTTGGTGTTATCTATATTTCAAAGGAGTGGTCAAAGGACTTCCAACTTATCTTTAAGGGTCAAGCAAGTGTGGTAAATGATTCCAATTATTTTCCATACCGAGATGAATGGAAACCCGCAGCAGATCAGTTTGAGCAAAGCACTTCCAATTTTAATGATTGGATCTATTTTTTAGCATCCCTTCATATGCTTAGATCTTTAGGGTTTGAAAGAGTTCAAAAAAGGATTTATGAGATCGCAGAGAAACTCAAGAATATGTTGCATTCTCTTGGATTTCTCCTAGAGACCGATTCGCATGAGTCTATGAATACTGGTATTTTGGCAGTCACCGGTTTTAAAAATGGGAAAGAATTTAAGCCAGAAGTTCTTCAAATGTTCTTGAAAAAAAATAAAATAATAACGGCTGTTCGACTAGGACGGCTACGTCTAGCGCCTCATATTGCAATTGAAGAACATCATATCCAGAAATTGGAAGCCTGCCTGAGAGAGTATTTAGAAGCATAATTATGACAAAAAATTTGGAACGATTTGTCCAAGCTTTCCCTATCATTCTTTTACTGGGATCGGGACTTGCCTTTGCCTATCCGGACAGTTTGTCCTGGTTTAAGGGCTCTTGGATTACATACAGTTTGGGTGGGATCATGCTTGGAATGGGATTAACCTTAGAGGCTAAAGATTTTTCTTATGTTCTTAAAAGACCAATCCCTGTGATTCTTGGAACAGTATTGCAATTCAGCATTATGCCAGGACTTGGGTTTCTTTTGGGAAAGGTTTTTTCCTTGCCGGAGGGTTTTTCGATTGGTTTAATTCTGGTTTCTGCCTGTCCTGGTGGAACGGCATCCAATGTCATTACTTATCTGGCGAGAGCTGACTTGGCTTTGAGTGTAACTCTCACAACCGTTTCAACTATATTAGGTATCGTCATGACTCCTTTTTTAATTTCGGTTTTAGTTGGGAACCGAACAGAAGTAGATTCTTTAGGTCTAATCCAAACTACTTTTTTAGTAATTTTAATTCCTGTTAGTTTAGGGCTGATCATCAAACAGTGGTTGCCAAATTTAGCAAAGGGGATTATAAAAATATCTCCAGCGATATCCGTCATTCTCATCACGTTGATTGTTAGTTCCATTCTCTCACAAGGTAAAACTGTCATTCTTTCAGCAGCTCCCCTTGTCTTCTTTTCTGTATTTCTATTGCATTACTTGGTGCTGTTCTCGCTAGGACTCATTTTTTAGATCCTTCGACGGCCATACCGAGCGCAGTTTCCAGTCTCACTCACTCGCTAATCGGTAGCGTTTTTGCGTCCTATTTTCGAGTTCGTAGAGAAAAATAGGGTTTGCTTCTTGACTATATAGCCATGCGGTACGTCATGGCATAAATTATGAGAGAAGTCATAAAACTAACCTGTGTGCCTTGTGCTGTGCCTGGGCGGTCAAACTACTTCCAGACGAAGAACAAAAAAACTAAGTCTGAGAAACTTTTGACTAAAAAATATTGCAAATATTGCAAAGCTCATACCGATCACAAGGAAGCAAAAGTCTAACAATTAAGATGCCGAAACCTGCCGCAAAATCATCCGAAAAGGGCGTGGACAAAAAGTTCATTGAAGAAGTCCGAGAGCTTCTGCAAGAAAAAAAGGAGTCCCTCCTAATCAAACTCAACCAATGGGAGGATACAAGCTCTCCTTCTGGTTTGAAAGAAATGGGTGATATTGCGGATATCGCATCTGAACTAAACAATGAGGCTTTGACCTCGGTTCTTACGGAAAATGAAATCGAAACGCTCCGTGAGATCGAGCTTGCTTTAGAAAAGATTGATAACGGTACCTATGGTACTTGCGAGGGCACTGGCAAAAAAATCCCTGTAGCCAGATTGAAGGCTCTTCCATGGACTCGTTTTACCGTTGAATATGCTGAGCAAATGTCTAAGAGCAAAAACCGTGCTGGTGGATACCGTATGGATTCTCTATCCGCATACCCTGTGACGGGTATGGACGTGGATTCCCTCGACTAAACTTCATTTTTCTCTTTTCTTTTTAGAGCCGATTCCTATATTTCTCGCTAACCGTGAGAATCCTACGTCGTTTTAAAGAGTTACCTTTCGCCGACCTTATCTTCTTTCTCTTATTTTCTTACCTTTTTTATGCTCTCTTTCGTTTTATTGAGCCTGTCCCTACGAATCTGTTCTATCCTGGGTTTGTCTTCCAATTCAGTGTAGGATTTTTTTCCCAGTTGTACCAAAGGAAATTTGGTAGGATATTGACAGCCGTTGGATGCTTAACACTCGTTCGTTTGCCTTTCCTTTCGGGAATACCTCTGACAAACACAATGCAAATCTATGGTGTTTTGTTTGGTTCCATTTTAGGCATTTGGACTCGTGATCACTAACTCAGCATTGGCAAGGTACTTTTCAACTGACTCTCTGATCAGTATGCCTAGGTTGCTGATATCCAGCTCTCTCAACTCTGCTTTGCCTTTACCTTCCAGGTCTTTCGTCGAGAGAGGCCTTTGGATTTTCTGCAAGACTTCTTCTAAATATTGCATTGGTTTTTTTGTACTTTTTCGCAGAAGAGAGATCTATGCCTACTCCTTCAAAGGAATCCCTCATTGAACACCTGCAATTCGGTGTTTTCTTAGGTTTTTTCATTCAGATCCTTTTTTTAACCAGTCAATCTGTTTGGGATCTTCGTTTTT
>JALOTI010000060.1 GCA_025457985.1 Leptospira sp. | reverse complement strand
GGGCAATCTTCAGACTCTACCGAAAAAACGATTCTTTCGCCCGATTTTAATTGTAGCTCAGAATGCCGTGGGGAGCTGTGAAGTACGATCCCATCCAAAAAGGAAAGGTAAACTTCCAATACTTTCTGCGAATCTTCCCCTGCAAACAAATTGACGGAGAAAAAATTTAAAAATTGTTTTTCTGTCCCTTCGCTCATCTATGTATTTAGACTGTGGCTAGCCTAAATACTAGAAAAATTTGGAGCATAGAATCGATTCGATTCTATTTCTTTTTTATCTTTTCCGCATTCATTTCTTTTCTGTTATGTGAGACTTTTTTTTTCAAATTTTTATACTCGGCTGATAACCTCTATCTGCCCGTATTCCTTCTAGATTTCTTCCGCGGCGAATTCAAGGGCTGGATATTACCTCCTTCTCCTTATTTTTTCCCAGACGGTATCTTGATGCTTACTTGTTACATATTCTTTCCCTTTTTATATCTACCCACCATTTATGGAATTTTTCAATTTTTTGCATTTCAAATAGGGCTATATATATTTTGGAAATTTCGAAAAGGTTCGATCTATGCCAAAAACTATGTATATCATATAACTCTATTGTTATGGATTTTTATATTCCTTTCTATCATTTTGGATGAATCTCCTAAACTCTTTCAAATTTTTTTCGCAAGTGCTCATCACTTAACTGGCTTTCTCTTTATCCTTTTTTTGTTAGGCGTTCGTGTTCTAATCCCGAAGTTTTTATTTGATAAAAAATACAAATTGATCTTAGCTGTATTTATTCTTTTCTTTTTTCTCCTCTATATCTCCGACAGATTGGCCTTCTCAATAGGCGGAGCATTTTATTTATTGATACTTCAGGAGAAGAAACAAATCCAAAAACTTTCAAACATCTGGATTGTGTTTATTTTTTCTATAATCGTATTATTTGGGGAATTAACTCTCATTTCTTTCCAAAAATTGTTTATTATCCCAAAAAGCTTTTTTATTTTACAACAGAAGATACTTTCGCTCGATCTATTTTCAATTCTTTCACTCTCTATTCATTATATTTGGGATTTTTTTAAGATTATGTATTATCAAACGCCGACAGTATTTTTTCTGTTAGGTTTGAGTTTTCTAACTATTTTGTTCCAGAATTCTAACAAAAGAAAATTAAGTATTTTATTTTTTTGCCTTAGTTTTTTAGTAACACTGGTAATCGGGCGGTTTACTTATGAAAATCCTTATCCTATAAGATATATTTTTCCATACATCATTTACTCCCTGTTAATGGGACTCATTCAAATGAATCAGCTTTCACCATGGAAGAGCTTTGCCTCGAATAAAATAATAGTTTTCTCAACTTTTGCGATTTTGATTTTGTTTTCTTTATTTTTGGCTATTTCCTTTTTCCAGAGAAACGAGAGGATAAAACTTTCCCTTTCGGCTCCTCCGCCACCCAATGTTGACTATGAAAAGGAAAAACCGATTCGTTTTTGGTCCCAAGGCAAGTGGGAGTCTCTACCTGTTACCGGATCTGGTGAACCCTACCGATGGATCACCGGGGCATTTCGGTCAAGACCATCTCATACTCCTTGACACTTTCCCCTAAAGCTATGATCTGGAATGAGATGGAAGATTTTGTACGTATTTTTGATACCACTCTTCGAGATGGAGAGCAATGCCCAGGCGCTGCCATGAGCGAAGATGAAAAAGTGGAGATAGCACAGCACCTGGCTCGGATGCGAGTTGATATCATCGAGGCTGGATTTCCTGTCTCCTCACCCGTCCAGTTCAACGCTGTCCAGCGGATCGCAAGGGAGATTGAAGGACCCATAATCTGTGGACTTGCAAGAGCCATGCGTGCTGATTTGGAAGCCGCAAGGGATGCATTAAAACCTGCAAAGTTAAAAAGAATTCATACATTTATTGCCAGTTCTCCCATCCATATGAAACACAAACTCGGCAAATCTCCATCTGAAGTTTTGGAAATGGCACGTACAGCTGTAAAGATGGCAAAGGACTTCGTAGACGATATTGAATTTTCTCCCGAGGACGCCACTCGATCCGAATGGAATTTTTTACGTGAACTTGTCGAGGCGGTGATTGAGGAAGGTGCAACAACGATCAATATTCCGGACACAGTTGGTTATACGACCCCACAAGAGTATATGGATTTATTTCAATTCTTGAAAAAGGAAGTGAAGGGGTCGGATAAGGTTATCTTTTCTGCTCACTGCCATAATGATCTTGGGCTTGCAGTAGCGAATTCACTTGCTACTGTGCTAGCTGGCGGTCGTCAGATTGAATGTACTCTAAATGGAATCGGAGAGCGCGCCGGAAACACAGCGATGGAAGAGATTGTTATGGCTCTCAAAACTAGAAAAGACAAATTTGGGGTTGAGACAAAGATCGACTCTACACTTATCACTCGAGGATCTCATCTAGTAAAAACGATCACAGGGATGGTTGTCCAGCCTAACAAAGCTATTGTGGGAGCCAATGCTTTTGCTCATGAGTCAGGTATTCACCAAGATGGAGTGATCAAAAATAGACAGACATACGAAATTATGACACCAGAATCGGTAGGTCTGAAATCCAATCGGATGGTTTTGGGAAGGCATTCGGGAAGGGCTGGATTTAAAGATCGTATCATTCGACTTGGTTTCGACCCTAAGCCGGAAGAGATCGACAATGCATACAATCGATTTCTTGAGATTGCTGATAAGAAAAAGGAAGTTTTTGACGAAGACATTGCAGCACTTTTCCAAGCAGAAGTAAGTCGTTCCCAAGTAGAGGAAACCTATGCTTTGATTTCATTTGAACAAAGCACTGGAACAAACAATCCACCCAAGTCAAAAGTAATTCTAAAGGTAGGGGCAGATACAAAGGAATCCTCCCAAGAAGGTGATGGTCCTGTCGATAGTATCTTCAAGGCAATTGATCAGATAACAGGGATAAAACCACTTTTATCACGATTGGTGATTTCACCTGTTACGGAAGGAACAGATGCAATGGCGGAAGCTAGCGTAACCATCGAGTTAGGCGAAAAACGAGTTGTGGGCAAAGGTGACTCTACAGACATCATCGAAGCCTGCGCGAAGGCCTATATCAATGCATTGAACCGTCTATGAAACAAAAATTACAAATGGAAGCCTTTGTTCGAAAAGAGGTAATAGACTTCAAACCCTATACCCCTGGGGAGCAACCATCGTTATCTTCCGAAACAATAAAGCTCAATACAAATGAAAACCCCTATCCACCTTCTCCCAAAATCAAAGAATGTATGGATTCGATATTCGATTCTGGAGTTCTCCGAAAGTATCCCAACTACCATTCTGTTGGACTCCAAACTGCTATCGCCGCTGAATACAAACTTTCGCCAGACCAGATCTTAGTTACGAATGGATCCGACGAGGCCCTTCGACTCCTATTCCAAGCAGTTGTTGGTCCAGGTGACGTTGTTGTTTCGCCTGATCCTTCGTATTCCTACTACCCTGTCATGACGGAACAAGTTATGGTCGGTGCAAAATTCAAAAGTATACCTTTGCTCTCAAACTATCATTTTGATTTTGAAAGCCTTAGGAGTGAACAAGGAAAACTTTTGTGTTTTGCATATCCGAACGCTCCAACAGGAATCTTGGAACCCAAAGAAGAAATCAAAAAACTATGCGAAACATTTTCTGGAATTGTACTATGTGACGAGGCCTATATAGACTTTTCACCTGATGGAAGTTCCCTTGTAGACGAAATACAAAACTATCCAAATCTCGTTATATCTCGTACTTTTTCAAAATCGTACGCCTTGGCAGGTTTGCGAGTTGGGTATTTAATGGGAAATGCTGAGTTAATTGGCCTCATCCGAAAACTCAAAGATTCTTACAATGTGGGGATTTTAGAACAAAAGATTGCAGAGATTTCTTTCTTAGATAAAGAGTATTTTAAGGAAAAGAGAAACTTAGTCATAGAAGAAAGATCATCTCTAAAAAAAGAACTAGAAGGATTAGGCTTTTTTGTGCTTCCTTCTGAGACAAATTTTCTCTTCTGCAAACCAAAACCAAACGTTCCTCCAGAATCAATTTATCAAAAACTAAAAGAAAAACAAATCCTCATCCGTTACTTTTCCACAGGCATATCTAAAGAGTTCATACGTATTACAATAGGTACAAAAGAAGAGAATCAAAAACTCGTAGAAGAGATTTCAAAAATTGTAAAAGAAAGGCCGTAGCTACTTGCTACGGCATTCTAGAATTACGATTCGGTTTAGGATTATTGATTTAACTCCCCAAACACCCTTACTGAATTTGAATTTTTGTCTTTTTAGGTTCTATTTTTGGAAGAACCAGTTCCAGGATTCCATTGTTTACCGAAGCTTTAGCATGTTCCGAATCTACCGCCTTTCCAATGGTAAATTTGCGAAGGTAAGATCCTTCCTTAAATTCAGACCATTGAATTTGACCACCATCTCCCAATTCGATAGAAAATTTTCCCTCTATACAAAGAAGGTCTTTTTCCATGCTGATCTGAACATCCTGACTATCTACCCCAGGCATCTCCACACGAAATCTCAGTTCGGTAGGTGTTTCCATTATATCAACATTAGGTGAATAGATCTTTGTTGGTCGTCGAACTTCTGTTTTGTTAGTTTCGATCTCTTTAGTTGATAGATTGGATTCATTTTCCTTAGTTAAAATACTCATACAAGTCTCCTAGTTTGTAGTGATAGAAATCTTTTTTGGTCTGTCTTCTTCCCTTCTTGGAAGGTGAATACTTAGGACTCCATTCTTATATTTTGCCTGTACGGCTTCGGCATTTACCCGAAATGGAAGTTCCAAAGTTCTTTGGAAGTCTCCATCAAAGATTTCTCGCCTATGCACTTCCGTCCCCTCGGCAAGTTCTTCTCTTACTCGTTTCCCAGAGATGGAAAGAACATTGTCCTTGATTTGAATGTCAATGGATTCAGAAGTAAACCCAGGTAGAAGACAAGTCACCAAAGCTTCCTCTTCCTTGGTATACAGATTTACAGGTGGATAGTTTCGAACGGATCCAAACTGACTGTCCAATATACTTCGTGTGATCTCGTCATTGAACCGATCAAAATCCCTCCAAAACTGGTTGTTTTTTGTGGGTGTGTCTAAGATTCTAAAAAGCATCTCCATTCTCCTATTTAGCACTCTCATATTTAGAGTGCTTTATTTTTTAGCACTCTAACACATAGACTGCTAATTTCATCTTTTTTTTCGAATTTTTTCTAAAAAAAATAAAAATTTATCCCAAATTCGTGGTTTTCCCGGTTTTTGTCCCCTATGACACCCAGTGAATCCATTCAAAATCTCGGAATCTCCATACCAGAAGTGCCGAAAGCACTGGCTATTTATGTCCCATCCAAGCGAATTGGAAACACAATCTATACATCAGGGCAACTGCCTTTGGTTTCAGGATCACTGCGAAAAACGGGACAACTTGGTTCTCAAGTCAGCCTAGAGGAGGGAAAAAAAGAAGCGGAACAATGCGTACTCAATGCGCTTGCCTCTCTCCTACTTCATATCCCCAGTTTAGATGAGGTTTCGGAAATAGTAAAACTAGGTGTTTTTGTTTCATCAACTCCGGATTTTACCGATCACCATCTCGTGGCAAATGGTGCCTCAGAACTTATTTCCAAAATTTTTGGAGAAAAAGGACGTCACATTCGTTTTGCCATCGGAGTGAGCTCACTTCCTCTCGGAGCATGTGTCGAGTTAGAATTGGTAGCAACTGTTCAATGAAGTCTGAAAAAGCCTCATCCATCTATATTATTTCCGAAAATTTGCAGCAGATAGTAAATGCGATACCTGTTGTCCTTTCTGGTTGGATACATTTATTAAAAAGAATTGCACTAGCACTATATTCCTACTGGAATACAAAAATTTTCTTTGATAAGATGTTCTTTATATTCTTATTTTTACAACTGATTGGATCTCTTTCTCCTTGGTTTTATTATAATATTCAGTTTTTGGAAAATAATGAAAAAATTTATCTTGGTCCAAAGTTGAATGCTGTATTTGTTTTATTCAGTTTGTTGAACTTTTTTTTCTTAGGTTTTTGGAAGGCAGCATGGACAAGGATTTGGTTCTTTTCTACACAACTTCTTTCGACAGTACTAGTGGTATGGGGATATTTAGACCCCAACCGTTTTTTTTACGAGTTCGTTAATTCAAACGAACTCCATTACACTCCTATGTTCTTTTTCTTTTTAGTGTTCTTAATACTCAGTTTTGTCTTTGGCTATTTGACGTTTCAGGAAGAGGATAGAGTTTTTTCCTGAATTGAAATTGATTCATTACTTCCTGGGTCCACTGTATCAACGATGTACTCAATATTTTTAGGCTCTTTCAAAAACAGTATTTTTTTAGAAAGTGGCTTTCCAATTTCCGAAGAAATCAGCCTTTCAATTGGTCTTGCTCCCATTTCTTTACTATAGCCTTTTTTAGCCAGATGAGTTATCGCAGATTGTGTAATTGAAATCTTGATTCCTTTTTCCTTCGCCTTAGATTGTAGAGACTCAAACATTCGTTCAACTACTTTTTCGACAATTGGAAGAGTTAGATTGTTAAATTCTATAATAGATGTTAGGCGATTCCTGAATTCAGGCGTAAATGTCCTTTCTACTGCTTTGATGGATCTATCATCATACGAATCTGGGTCAAAACCAAGCATTGGCTTTTGGCGCTCACTTGCACCTGTATTAGATGTCATCACAAGAATTACATTCCTAAAATCCGCCTTTTTTCCCGTACTGTCTGTAAGGGTTGCATGATCCATTACCTGCAGAAGGATGTTGTATATATCTTCATGAGCTTTTTCAATTTCATCGAGGAGCAGAACAGAATGCGGATTTTTGGAAATCGCATCCGTAAGTTGCCCACCTTGATCATATCCTACATATCCAGGAGGAGAACCCAAAAGACGTGAAACGGAATGCTTTTCCATATATTCACTCATATCAAAGCGTAAAAACTCAATACCAAGTTTTGATGCTAAAGTTTTTGCAACCTCGGTTTTCCCTACACCTGTAGGCCCAACAAATAAAAAGGAACCAATTGGCTTTGTCTCTTCGGAAAGACCTGAACGAGAATAATGTATAGCGTCTACAATTTGAGTAATCGCATGATCTTGTCCAAACACGACCGATTTCATTTCTGCATCCAGAGACTCTAACTTTTTTCGATCGTTTGATTTAACAGTTTTTTCTGGAATTTTTGCTATTTTTGCGACGAGAGTTTCGATCTCTAAAACACCTACCGTACTTTTAGCACGATCTTTCTTTTCGTCTCTTAATTTGACAAAGGCTCCTGCTTCATCCATCAAATCAATGGCCTTATCTGGTAGCTGACGGTCTTTTAAATATTGAGTGGAAAGATCAACACATGCTTCAATAGCTTTTACGCTATAGTGGACTCCGTGAAAACTTTCATATTTACTTTTTAATCCATTTAAAATCTGGATGGAGTCTTCTCTCGAAGGTTCACTCACTTCAATTTTTTGAAACCTACGAGATAAAGCATGGTCTTTATCAAATATAGTTTTGTATTCCTTATATGTTGTAGTTCCGATACATTTTAACTCACCGTTCGCAAGAGCTGGTTTCATCAGATTGGATGCATCCAAACTTCCTCCTGACACAGCGCCTGCACCTACGATTGTATGGATTTCATCAACAAACAACACACGATTCGATCTACCTACAAACTCGCCTAAGATATCCTTTAATCTTTCTTCAAATTCTCCACGAAATTTAGTTCCAGCCATAACGAGCCCCATATCGAGGGAATAGATCTCAAAATCCAATAGTCCTTTAGGAACAGCTCCATTGGCGATCTTTTCAGCTAAACCTTCCACGATCGAAGTTTTACCCACCCCCGCCTCTCCAACGAAGATCGGGTTGTTTTTTCTTCGACGAGATAATACATGAATCAATCTCTGAATTTCTTGGTCACGCCCAATGCAAGGATCTAATTTTCCGAGTTTTGCCTTTTCCGTTAAATTGACGCAAAACTTTTGCAAGCTGGAGACTTTTTCTTTTTGATTTTGTGTGTCATTACCTTCCCCTTCCACAAAAAAAGGATCATCTTCCTCATACTCATCCGTTTTAGTTATGCCATGCGAAATATAACGAATGACATCGAGTCTAGTAATATTCTGTTTTGCTAAAAGGAAAAAAGCCTGACTATCTTCTTCTCGAAAAAGAGCAACTAATATGTTCGTGCCATCCACTTCATCCTTTCCCGAGTTTTGTACATGGAATGCGGCAAACTGAAGAACAAATTGAACCCCAACTGTATACCTAGGTTGTACATTTAGATTAGGAACAGCAATGGTAGATAGTTCACCTTCAAAGTATTCCACCAAATCTTTCCTAAGTAAGTCTAGGTCACAGCCTACATTCAATAGAACATCTTTTGTTTTTTCATTAAAACTAAGACCATATAACAAATGTTCTAATGTAATAAACTCATGATGATACTTTTTAGCTTCTTTACCTATAAAATCTAAGGTTTTTTCTAAATCTGTAGATAGGTTCCTTCCCCTTCCTCCTGGGGGCGCGACGTCGCGTATTCCCCCTGGGCGACGGTCTCACGATCAAGCGGGGCTTCTTCGACGCGAGCTTCGAGGTCGTCGT
>JALOTI010000059.1 GCA_025457985.1 Leptospira sp. | reverse complement strand
AAAACATGGAGAGATATTGGGAGCACATATCATCGGAAGTTCGGCGACTGAGCTCATCGCAGAACTTACTTTATCTGCAAATGCTGAATTGACGGTCAAAGAACTGATGAATACGATTCATGCACATCCTACAATCTCGGAAGGAATCATGGAAGCAAGTGCTGATGTACTCGGTGAAGCAATTAATATTTGAAAGAATGAAATGGCTTTAATACCTATTGGAAAATCCAATAAAACTATAACTTTTCAAATATCCAGTTTAGTGTTTCCTTTGGTTTTTCGAACGGGAAAAAATGTGTAGCATCATTCCAAATCGTTAAGGAAGAGTCTCGGTTGTTTCGAATGAGCATTTTTCCTAGGGCAGGTGAACAGACTTCGAATGGATTTGGGATACAAATATGAGCTTCCGTAGTGAGTTTGTAAAACTGAAAGTAAACAGAGTAGTGAGCCATAGCAAATGTTTTTGCTTCCACTCGTGGATCTCCAGCAAGAGAGACAACTTTCGAATCTGGCTTTTGGACAAAACAGGATTTTAAATAATCCTCAAAAATCATTGTATCAAAATTTGAAAACTGAGGAAATTTTTTATATGCTCGCCTAACGAGCTCAATTGATTGGAATTCGGTTCGCCTTTTAATGGCCGATTTTGCAAGGGGATTACCAAATAATTTCGCTAGTGTAATGAGTTTGATTCCTAAAATGACCGGATCGAAAGCGAGGATCTTTCGAAAAAAATTAGGATTTTTTATAGAGGCAAGAAGGAGTGATGCACCACCTAGTGAGTGACCTATTCCTGTTATACCGGAAAGATTTTCTTTATCGATTACTGCGAGTATTTGGTCTCGAAAGAAATACCAGCTGTCATATTGGAGATTGGATTCACTTTTCCCATGGCCGAGAAAGTCCAATGCTACCACTCTGTTACTCTTTGTTAACTCCTCAAAATAAGTTCGATAGCAACCTGCTGAGTATCCATTTGCATGGCAAAAAAAGATAGTTGGTAAATCTGTTTCTGAATCGTAGTATGTCAACCTTGAGTTAGAAAATTGAATTGTTTTCTCTTTCATTTTTATATTTGACCGAATGTAAAAAAAATCGGAAGCTGTATAAATTCTTATGCAACTCCAAATTGTTTTCGTATTCTGCATAGCTGTATTCTTCAACGCCTTTGCGAATATTCTGATAAAAACTTCGTCTCTCCGCGACGGCGCCGTGTCGGAAAAATCGGGAATCATTTGGACTATTTTGAATCCGTATTTCATCGCTGGACTTGCCAGTTTTGGGTTAGCTCTCCTCGGTTATCGTTATGTTTTAGGAAAGGGATTAAAACTTTCCCTTGCCTATCCAGTTTTTACCTCAAGTGGCTTTATCATTGTATTGATAGCATCAGCTATTATTTTTAAGGAAAAATTGAATTTCACTCAGTGGCTTGGAATTGGCTTTATTTTGGTCGGCGTTTGGCTTACCGCATTGCAAATGTTTGATGTTGAATCTTGAGCCGTAATTTTTTATTCTCTTTAGTCGCTTTTTCGATCATTCTAGGATTTGTTTGTCAGGAGAAAAAGGTAAACTCAGATCTTCCGCAACAATCCTCTAAACCCAATATAATCTGGATTGTCATTGATTCCCTCAGAGCGGACATTATTGGTCGATATGGGGTTACTCCAAATTTAGAAGAATTTAGTAAAACGGCCGTTACCTATAACTTTCATCTAGTAAACGCCGCTTGGACGAGACCGTCTACGATCGTTTTTTTTACAGGCAAGTATGCGTCGAGGAGTCCTGTAAATTTTTGGGATTATCCAACCACAAAAGAAGAGGTACAACTTTTTTATAAGGTAGAAAAAAATCCTCTTCCCAAATATTTAAAAAACTTCGGTTACAGAACCTATATGGTTGGAAACAACCCATTTCTTACAGATAAATTTGGATTGGGTGTTGATGTTGGATTTGATACGCTTTTGGATTTTTCGAATTACTCGAGTGATACGATTAAAATTACAAAAACGGCTCTTGACATTTTTGACACTGAGTTAACGAAATCTAAATCCCCATTTTTCTTTTTTTTAAATTATAATGATCCTCATAAGCCCTATACGCCTCCACCAGGCTTTACATCACGGATAAAAACGTCGGAATATTTGGAAGAAAAAAAACTAAACTACCTTGGGGAAGTTGCATTTGTAGACGAAGAACTTGGAAAATTCTTCAGCTCATTAAAAGAGTCAAAACTTTGGGATGAGTCACTAATTCTTATCACAGCTGACCATGGTGAGGTGATGCATCAAATGCATTCGATCTCACCGTTTACGGGAACCAATACTTACTACGGGCATGGGCAAGATCTATTTTTAGAAAACATCCACGTTCCTCTACTGATCAAATATCCCAAACAAACAACAAACTTTTTAGTTAAAGATTTAACTCGATCAATTGATATTTACCCGACCATTCTAGATGTAAGTTCACTTCCTATTCCAAAGGACTTAGATGGAGAGAGTTTATTAAGTCTACATACACAGGCAAAAAACCTTCCCAGATTTTATTATGGCGAGACGAGATCAACACAGTGTTATGGGGACGGAAAAGATTTTCTTTTGCAACGATCGTATCGATTTCATGAGATTGGTAAATTTTGGCAAGGGTATGTTGGGCAAGAATTTTATATCTATACCGATATCGAGGCAGACCCGAATCAAATTTTCGGAACCAAGATCACAGAGATGGGAATATTAGATGAGTTAAAAATGGAATCATCCAAGAAGGAAAGAATTCTCTATCTTTGGAAGAAACTTAGATCTATGGAACCCAAATTGCCCATTTATTCATTACGTTACAATCTAACAAAAGATAGTATTATAAAAGTTTCTATTCCTCACGGAAAAATTCGTATGATAGAAACTCCTAAAGAACTAATTTGGGACGATACCGGACGAATGGTGAAGTTTAAACTGGCTGAGGATAGGCAGAACGGGATTCTTCGATTCGAAGTGTATCCGGACGTCGCGTTTCCAAAAATTGAAATCTTTCAAAATAACTTACAATTGAATATAAATGAGATACTCATCGGTAATTTTGGACTAAGCCTTTCTTCCTGTACATCCAATTGTGAACTTTTATACGAATCTCCATTAGGTGATCCTCCCCCTATTTTAGATGCGAAGGTTCATATCTGGAAACAAGGAGGGAATGCAAAAAAATATGAAAGGCAGCTGGACTTAGGAGAGGAAGCCCTCGATATCCTAAAAAAACAGGGATATGTTCATTGAACCTATTTTACCTGAACTGAAAGTTTTCTTGTTCAATTGTTTCCGAATTTATACTTGCAGATTCGGAAGCATTGCATCTTTTTCAAAAAGTTATGAAAGAAACTATTGAATCCAAAGGTCCACTAGCCGGTGTAAAGGTTATCGATTTATCCCTTCTTCTTCCTGGTCCACTTTGTTCTCAGCATTTAGCGGATATGGGAGCTGATGTTATAAAAATTGAGAATCCTCGCGCATACGACGGATCTCGAGCCATGTTTAAGGGGAAAACAGGTTATCCAGCTCTTTACATGATGCTCAATCGAAACAAAAAAGCAATTACTCTCAATCTGAAGCGGGAACAAGCAAAAGAAATATTATTCAAACTATTAGAAGATGCTGATATACTATTGGAAGGTTTTCGTCCAGATGGTATGGATAAGATGGGTTTGGGGTATGATGTTCTAAGTAAAAAGTTTCCTAAACTGATTTACTGTGGGATTTCTGGATATGGCATATCGGGAAAGTACGTTAATTTTGCCGGACATGATTTGAATTATCTGGCGATTTCTGGTGTCTTAGATCAGACTGGAAATCCTCCGAGACCTGCGGGATTTCAACTAGCAGACGTTGGTGGGGGAACTCTTACGGCACTTTCTGCTATACTTGCGGCACTCTATTACCGTGAAAAAACTGGTATTGGACAAAGAATCGATATTTCGATGACAGATGCGAGTTTGCAATTTACTTCGCTTTACGGAGGTATTCTTTCAGCCTCGGGAAAAAGTCCAGAGCCTGGAAACGATATTCTTTCTGGTAAATTACCAAATTATAATATTTACGAAACAAAGGAAGGACGATTTGTTGCCTTGGGTGCGCTAGAGGATATGTTTTTTCAGACCTTCCTTCGTGCCATTGGAATGGAAAATTTAACAAAAGAACTTCCAATGGTAGAAGAAAATTTTAATACCATTAAACAAAAATTAACTGATTTTTTTAAATCAAAGACCTTTTCCGACTTAGAACCTATCTTTCAAAATGAGGATGCTTGTCTCTCACCCATTCTAAAAATGGATGAGGTTCAAAAAGATGCTCACTGGAAAGATCGCGGGATGATTTTAGAAAAAGACCATCCGAAATTTGGACCGATTCTTCAATTTGGAAGCCCATTCCATTTTTCTAAAACTCCATTCCAATATCGCACTGATCCACCCGAACATGGGGAGCACACGTTTGAAATCTTAAATAAACTTGGGTTTAGTGAGGATAAGATTGCAGAGTTTAAAAAAGATCGAGTGATATAAATCGGAAGCCCTTGATTTTTTTTAAGATGGAGCCAAATTTGTCCTAGGGGGGAGTTATAATCTCTCCTAGACAAATTTATGAAATACTTACAAGTTTCGGACCTCCATCTCTCCAATATTTCACCTTCCGAAAGGGAATATTCTTTTTCTGTCTTAACGGAAATTTTGAATTCAGCAGAAACAAAAAAACATTGTCAATCGTATTCAGGCAAAATCTATTTTTTGCCAGGGAACCATGAAATCCTGAGGAGAAGTTCAGATTCAAAAGGCTTTGCAATGTATGATTGGTCACCTAAGATTCATTTGCTGGATAAAGCACCATATTCCCTTCTAACGGTAGATGATATCGAAATTTTGGCAATTCCTCATCAAACCAATTACAGTGATCTTTTTTTAAGTCCTCCTCCCGCAAAAACAAAAAAATGGAGAATCGGATTAGCACATGGAACCGTTACAGGTATGAGTTTTACAGGTTTGGATGAGGAAACAGAAGACGGAGGATCCTATCTTGATCCAAGTTTAATTCAAACTTTAGATTTGGATTATCTAGCCATTGGGCATCTACATTCTACACGAGGATTGGATTTAGGAAACTGTAAAATACGTTATGCGGGATCCAGTCGCGTCTGGCGTAAATCGGAGTTTGGTGAGCGTGGCGGATTTATTATCCAGATTAGAGAGGATGGTGTTGATTCGGAACGTATCGTCTGGAAGTCTGCCGGTCTGTATCGTGATATTGAAATTTTTTTGGGTATCGATGGAAACCCGGAAGAGGATATCAATGCCCTGCTCAACACCTTTCACAAGGAGGACTACGTAAACATTCGCTTTCGAGGAACTGTGGAATCAATGGAAAACAAAATCAAATTCCAAAATGAAGTATTGAAGAATTATAAAGACCAATTCCGTATATTGGAGATTGATTCCAAGTCGGAAGAGATTCAAGTAATAGAAAACCTTAAGGATAATCAATTTGTTGCTTCCTTTCTCCAGAAGATGGCAGACTTAAAACCTCAGATGGATGAGATATTGTGGAAACAAACCAAATTGAATGGGATTCGTTTGATTGTCGAAGGAAAATAATTAATGAATTTAAAACTCAAAAACTTTGGCCATTTTACTGATAAGGAATTCCAGCTAAGTCCGCTTACGATTTTTTTCGGTCCTAATGAGTCAGGAAAAACAACAATTTTAGATTCCATCCTTTCTAGTCTGATTCAAATTCCTGGAACAAACGCCTTCGGAAAGATTCTAAATCGCAGATACCAAAAAGAACGATTTTCTCAATTGGATTTTGAAAAGAAATCTATTCCCGTAAATCTTGTGTTAAACTCTCTCGTAATTCGCGAAGGTCAAATGAACATTGATTCGACAGATAAAGATCTTACGAAAGCAATCCAAGACAGTCTTTTTGATAGTGGATATGATCCAACAAAACTTAAATCGTTGGCGCTTGATAATTGCAATCGAAAGGGAAACGCAAAACCTGGGAGAGATCTCAAACTTGCCAAAGAAGAATTGGAAAAATCTGAAATTAAATTTAAAAATTCAGAATTGCGACTTAAGGAAATTGCCAATTCATTCTCTGATATTCCCAAAAAAGATACCGAAAAGAAAATAATTCTCGGTCAAATAGACTCTCTGGAAAAGTCAATTCAAAGTTTAGAAGAAAGAGTTTTAGAGTTAAAGGAAAGAGAAAGTTATGCAGAATTAGATGAAACATATGCAATACTTCTAAAGTTCGAATCCTTAAAATTACAACTCAAACAAGATGAAAGTTTTATTGAAGGGACGTTTGATGAGAAAGCAGCAAAATTAACAAAAGAAAATCTTGTGCTTGCAGAACGAATAAACGACTTAAAGAAACAAAATGTAGAAAAAGAAACTCATAAAAAACATTTGTTTGAAGAGATTTTAAAAAGAGAGTCTTCCAGTAATAATTTGACACGTTACTCCGCATTCTTTGAAACCTGGAAAAATAAACTCAATTCTCTCAGAAATGATATACCTTTTGAAATCCAAACAAAATGGAACCACAAATATCTAATGGGAACTATTTTTGCCGTCTTTTCATCGATCGGTTTTGCGATTAGCATTGCGCTCGTAAATTGGGAGCCCTTTTACTACGTCTTCAGTGTTTTCGGATTTGCTATTGCATTTTATTTATTTCAAAAATCTCAAGAAAAATTTACGATTCGTGATGAAAATGTTTTTCGTGAGAAGATTTCTGAAATCGTTAGTACAATTGATACACAGTCCTTAGGTGATTTGAAATTTCGAAATATGAGTATTGAGGATATTTTGAATGAAATAAGTAGTTTGGAGAAAGATTTTTTAAAAATCCAATTAGAGATAGAAAATCTGAAAAAAGAGATTTCAGGAAATGAAGCAGAAACTAAGGCTTTAGATGAGAGAATCAAAACCTCACAATCCCAATTTGAAGAAAACCAAGGTTCCCTGAATCAAATCTGGAAACAAACTGGTGCTAAATCCCTGGATGAGCTTAAAGAATTGTACACCGAAATCAGAATTCGAAACAATGAATTTAAAAATTTATCGAACCGAGTGGAAACAATACTCAAAAATTTTGGAGAAAAGGATTTCCAAAATCTAAAGTTAAAAGTTAAGGAAAAAGTTAGCGATAAAGAAACCAGAGGGATTTCCAAAGAGTTTTCACCGGAGGAAAAATCCTACAAGCTAAAAATTGAATCGGAGTTAGTTGAAAAAAAATCCCAATTAAAGATCCTTGAGAAAAATTTGGTAGAGTTGGATCTTACAATTACGAATGCAAAAGCCAGATTGGAAACCCAGATGATTCCTGCCAGTAAAGAATGGGAAGAATCTAAGAAAGATTTAGAAAAGAAAATTCGAATCTTAGAAAAAAGGGAACTAGACATTCGAGCTTTCGAAAAATTGGCGGAAGTGTTTGCTTCTATGGAAGGTGAATCAAACCATCAAATGAATTCGTTAATCCAATCTTTGCAAAATCGTTGGAGTGCTTTGCATTCTAAAGACCAAGTTAGATCCTTACAAAAATCTGAAATCGGTGGGGATATTAAATTAAAAGAAGCAACAACCGGTGAATATAGAGAATTTACAAATCTATCAACAGGAACTCGAGAGCAACTATCCTATGCTATGCGGATTGAATATGCACACCGAATTGGAACTAAGGAAAAAATACCTTTTCTTTTATTGGATGAACCCTTTCGACATATGGATGATATGAGAAGGGACCAAGCAATCGAATACACAATCGAATTTTTAAAGTCAGAAAAGTGGACCGGATTCGTATTTACTTTTGATGAAGGGTTAAAGGAAAAATTGGTAAACTTGGCAAAGAGGAAAGACCTTCCTTACCAAGTTCATCATTTGAATTAAACTAGTTTTCTTGCCTCTGCAAGAATTGTGTCGTAATTGGGCTCGCTTCCGATTTCAGGAACGAGTTCCACATAACGAATCGTATCTGTTTTATCGACCACAAAAACAGCTCTTGCAGACAAACCAGCAAGTGGGCCACCTGCGATATGAGTTCCATAGTTTTTTGAAAAGGAAAAATCCTTGTATTGAGAACCAGTCACGAGGCTAGGTGAATCAATTCCTTCCGTGGAGCAAAATCGTTTCATTGCAAAAGGTAGATCACCTGAAACAATCAATGTTACGATTTCAGTCTCCTTTGCTACTTTTTCGTTGAATTTTTTTGTTTCGATTGCGCAAACGGAAGTATCCAAACTAGGTACTGCCACAAAAATTTTAACTTTACCGCTAAAATCCTTTAAGCTCACTTCGCCTAAGTCTTGTTTTGCTACTTTAAAATCAGGTGCCTTGTCTCCAACTTTTGGAAGATTTCCTTCCAAGGGAACTGGATTTCCCTTCAATGTAACCGATGCCATTTATTTCTCCTTTATGTTCTTAGACCTTCTGAAATTAGCAAGAATTTCAAAAAGAATCAAGTCCAAAACTCACGAACCATCTTTAGACATTCAATCAGTTTTCCCTCATTTATTTTTTTGCAAAGGGATTCGGTGAATTCCAAACCTAAAAGATCGGAATGTTTTTGTATTTCTAAAAATCCCATTTTTTCTTCTCGATTGAGTTTTCCATCAAAAGCAGATAGAATTGCAAACAATTTTAAGTTTAGAGTTTTTTCCTCTTTAGATAGGGACTCAAATCCGGAAAGCCAGATCTCCCAATTGTCTAGTTCTTGCAGAGACTCAATATCTTCATAATAACCCACCAGACGAAGTATCAAAAATTCAAAATTTGGATGAAAGGTTTTTGTGAATACGATCGCTAATGCTACGGTGCGAATAATTTGGTTAAGATTTCTTTGTGAAAGATGAAGGTTTGTAATTTCATTCAATAAATAATTAGAAATCTTCCTAGTAATAATTCTTTTTTGAAGTTCCCTTAATATTATATATGTTGTAATAGAATCCCACAAACCAGTGATAGGTCCAGAAATATATTCGATCCAATACCTTAGGCTACTACGACCTATAATTGCTTTCAAAATAAACTTAGCTGAAATATTTGATAAAAAGACTTTGCTTTTGTATAAAATTGTGCTAACCAAGGCTGCTCGTTTATTTAAATGTTTGTAGGGATCGATTCCATAGATCAAAATTCTTGGATCGGGAATCTCTAAAACAATCCTTGCAAGCATACTGGGGAGTGGAGTATATAACTCTGGTTCGTTGGCAAGTTCCATTTCTGCTAGTTCTGCCATTTTATACGCCAAAAAAAATCCTAATCGAAAAAGTAAGTAAAACTCGATAACGGTCCAAAAGATAAGCAATCCAAGGAACCATAAAACTGATTGTACAGTTAGGTGGCTGGTGTCAAAACCAGGTCCAAATCCTAAAAAGAATACAAAAAGGACAGATGGCAAAAAACCGATCCAAAAAGACCAAAATACCCCAGAAATGATCAGTCTCTGAGAACCTATATGAAATTTATTTTCAGATAAGTATCCTTCTTGAGATTCGTTACTTTTTTTAGTTAGAGATTGTCTTGAGCTTGCAAGTTCGACCAGTACCTTCCGGCCCCATCTCTCCAAAAATCCTGGTTTAAAATGTGGATTTCGCCTAGCCTCTGATTTCACGGATTACTTCTTTCGGAATATTGGGTACGTCGCCTGGACCATCTAATGGTAGATATACGAGAAATCTCGTTTTCCCTGGGGAGGATTCCATCTCGATCCTTCCTTTGTGTTTTTCTATAATTCCCTTCACAATTCCTAAACCAAGTCCACTTCCTTCACCTTGGTCTTTTGTTGTAAAAAATGGATCCCAAATTTTATCCTTTATTTCTTGAGAAATCCCCATCCCGTTATCTTCGAAGCCTAACATAACATAATCTTCGCCAATACACCTTGTAAAAATTTTAAGTACTGGTTTGTCCGTTTTTTTCATGGCATGTAATGAATTGGTTATGAGATTTGTCCAGACTTGGTTTAGCTCATCTACGTTACATTTTACTTGAGGAATTGGAGAATACTCTCTCTCTATTTCTACTCCTTGTTTGATTTGGTTTTGCATGATCACTAACGTGTTCTCTAAACTTTCAACAAGATCTGCCATTTCATACGACGCCTGTCCTAAGTGGGAGTAGTGTTTCAATGCTTTAACTATTCGAACGATATTACGAATCGAATATTTTATATTTTTAATGTTTCGATGAAGACTTAATGTATTTTTTAGCATTTCAAATATTTCTTTTCCACCAGCTTTCCATATGCGAACTAATTCTTCTTGCATATGAAGGATCTGGTGATCTATCAGAAAAGTAGACAGATCAATGGCATCATTTTCGCCGATTCCATCTTCGATTAACTTAAGTTTTGTTTCTTTCTTAAGTTTAAACTTATCTCTTGGATCAATTTTACCCGCAGGATCTTCCTTTACAAAACTAAAGAGGAGATCAACATACATTGTTCTGAAATCAGGATTTTGTATGAGGGTAGAAACATCACCTAAGTGAGAGAAAATGTAAACTAAGTTGGTATCCAAATTATCTGCGGCCCCATTTATGACTGCAGCTGGTGTGTTAATCTCATGTGCAATTCCCGCTACCATCACACCAAGTGAAGCCATCTTTTCAGATTGCACAAGATGGGCTTGGGCTTCTTCCAATTCTCGAGTTCTTTCCCGAACCTTTGCCTCCAAATTTTCTGTTAGATTTAACAATTGCTGGTAAATCATAGAGTTAGAAATCGACATAAGAGAAACTGAAAGAATTTCTAAAATTATTTCGATTTCAGTTATATCGTATTTTTTGCCATCTGTTCTTTCTCCGAGAAGGATAAAGCCAACCAAACTTGATTTTATTGCAAGAGTTGCAACTAACTCAGAGTCAGTGGTCTCAAAAAACTTGATCGCTTGTTTTGAAATCTTTTTGTGACTTGGGGTAAATTCTAAAATAAAATTTTCCTTAATATGTATTCCCTCTCGTTCAGACAACCAAAGTAAAAAGGGATCAAATATAGGAATCGATGGAAAACTTTGAGAAGAACCTACTTGTGGAAGAGGCCTTGGTCGAAACATTCCTTCATTTTCATCCCAAGTGTAAACTTGAACAAATTTGGCGGGTATTTTTTTCTCTAAAAACTGCGAAATCGTAAGACTGATGCGATCTGGATCGTTAAAAGATATCAGCTCTTCTTTAAACTTTTCGAGCGCAAAAAGACTTTGAACAAGTTCATCTCTTTTTTTGGCTGGTGACAGTGGTTCTGTGGTTTTAGTGTCATTGCCAATTGATTTATGATATTTTAGAATTCCTAAAGCGGAACCAAACCCTAAGGCAAAAACAACGGAGGAAAGCCAGAAGGCCCAGTCTCCAAAAAAATATCCCAGTATTCCCATGAGAGTTAGCCCAATAGGAGACAGGAATAAAAATAGATATTTAAAGAAAACTTGTATTTGCATACGTTTGGTGTTATTATGAGTCTTCTACTATATGAACGGAAATTTGTTTGGGTAAACAAAAATTTACAATCGCTCGAATCTTTGGTGCTTATTATGAATTGTATTCCAAAGAAACTTCCTATGTATTGGCTGTCTTAAAAGGGAAATTGCGGCTCAAAGATTCAAAGGATCGGCATCCCTTTGTCGTGGGAGATTCTGTTTATGCCGAAAAAACTACAGGTGAAGAATGGGTGATTCTCGAAAAAGAGGAAAGAAAAAATTACCTCACAAGAAAGAGTGATCATGGTGATAGCCACGTCCTTTCCGCCAATCTGGATCAAGTTGCTATTTTGGCCTCCTATGCGGAGCCTGAAACTAAGTCCGGATTTATAGATCGATTGCTTGCCGCTGCCTTTCATACTAAGATCGACCCACTCATCGTTTTCACAAAAAAAGACTTAGTTTCCAAAGACGTTATTTTGGATAAAGAGAAGAAATACCGAGATCTAGGCTATCAGGTCATAAGCATTTCTTTGTTAGATGAGGACTCCGTTTCCCCTTTTTGGGAAAGTTGTAAGGGAAAAAGGACATTTCTCTGTGGAAATTCAGGAGTTGGGAAGTCCAGTCTTGTAAACCATTTGCATAAAAAGACGATCCAAAGGACTAGTTTGGTAAGTGGCTCCACAAAAAAAGGAAAACATACGACCACAAACTCGTTTGCCCTATTTTTAGAAGAGGATACCGTCATCATTGACTCGCCGGGGGTAAAGGAGTGGGGAATTCTACATTTGGATCGCACCGAACTTTTGGAGAGCTTTCCTGAACTTGGTTCAAAAAAGATCCATTGTAAAGAGGTTCACTGTTGCCATTTGGATGAAAACTGTCCCATGCTCCTCGCAATGGAGACCGAGCTTGAAGACACAAGGTTCAAAACCTGGAATCTATGTTGGAAAGTCTTGAAAAACCGCATCGGGTGACGAGAAGGGACCATTGGTCTAAAGCTGTAACAAAAAGATACTAGGGAAAAGAGTTGCCAGGGCTTCAGTTGTTACATAGAGTAAGAAAGGAATTTCTTGGAGGGAGAACCATGAAACTAAAAGCAAACAATCTGTTCCGAATGATAGGTTTTGTGGCAATATTTGCCATAATGACTCTGAACTGCCAAAAAGACTCAAAAGAGTCAACAGTCACAAAAAATGAAGAATCCCAAACAAATGTTGTGATTGCCTTTGTTAAAGGTGATGTCGCCATACTTCGCGAAGGTGGACAAGTAAAAGCGAGCTTAGGTGAACCGTTGATTGCATCGGATACAATTGTTACTGGCGAAAACGGAAGTTGTGAAATCCTTCTGGGAGAAGATGGAGTTTTAAAACTCAACAAGAATACATCACTCAATATCAACCAAGCAATTGCTTCCAATGATTCTGGAAAAGAAACGGAAGTAAACTTACAATACGGAAAACTCGTCACTGTATTGAAGAAAGAACGTAAATCCGATTCTTTCAATATTGTAACACCAACTTCTATTGCGGGTGTACGTGGGACTAGTTTCTTAACAAGTGTTGAAAATCCTGGTGGGAAAGCTGGTAATGTTGCATGTGCCCAAGGATCTTGTGTTGTTAAATACTCGGTGTTAGATGGAGCAATTGCCATCCGAAAATCCAATTCACAAAATGAAATCGTTATCGATAAACAAAAAACTGCAGAAGTTGGAAACGAGACTAAACTCAGTGAAAAAATGATTAAGCCTATGGACAAACAAACTTTAGGCGAAATGAAGGAAATGTTAGTTTTTGAAAATACTAAGATGCTTCAATTTGAGTCTTTAGCGAACGAACTCAAATCCAACAATGAAGAATTGAAAAAAATGGAAATGGGAAGTTCGATCGAAGAGATGGAAAAAGCCACCAAAACTCGCGAAATCACAAAAACAAAATCCGA
>JALOTI010000505.1 GCA_025457985.1 Leptospira sp. | reverse complement strand
GAATTTCGGAAGTGGTTTCCGCATGTCTGGATTTGGGCAGCAGAATGCGAACAAGAGGTCATCGACAAAATTCTTAGGCGAAAGCTCTTAGAGGGAATTGAACAGCTAACTCCCTTCCATATGGATCAGTCTGACCACCCCCTCCTTCCTGAATGGATTCCTGTTCCAGAGATAATTTTCGCCTCTCTATCTCTCTCTACCTTTCCAAACCCTGGTCTTGCTATGGATGGTTTGATTCGTTCGATGAAGCCTGATGGACGATTGTTTATCATTGATTGGGCAAAAACAGAATCGGGATTTGGTCCCAAAATCAATGAAAAGATATCTCTAGACAAGATGAAGTTTCTGGCAGAAGATTACAAACTGGATGTTGTAAAATCCGGTAGGATCTCCGAATTTTTTTACGGAATGGAAGTGAAAGCTAGCGATAAGTTTGTCTATGGTTACTATGACCTCAAAGAAGAAGAGGATGAAGATTCAGTCGTTTTTAAAGTGTAATTTTTTATATTTTTTATTTTAGAAATTTAGATACCATTTCTTCCTTCAAAAACCTCTCCAGATATGTGGAGTGAAGAACAACTACAAATCATTCTTTCGAAAGACAAAATCATACAAGTCATTGCAGGGGCAGGCTCTGGAAAAACAGCAACAATGGTAGGACTTCTCGCAGAGCGAGAAAAGAATCCAGAATTCAAACCTAATGAAACTTTGGTGATAACGTTTACAAAAAAGGCAACAAAAGAATTCAAGGATCGATGTATCAAAAAAAATCTCTCAAAAGACTATCACATATCCACATTCCACGCTTTCTGTTTTAGCATCTTAAAAAAACACCACCCTTCCTATCAATCGAACCAACTGAAACTTTTGCCTGAACAGATAAAATGGAGAGAGACAAAAAGTTTTTTCTATCCTCATCGGTTTACGATTGGTGGAATCCCCTTTCCAATCCTTTTGAAAAATAAAGGAAGTGAACTGAAAAAAATTTCCGAAGATTTATATGTTCAATATTCATATTTTATAAAAAACTATAAAGTTAAAAATTCGTATTTTGAGTTAGAAGATATTTTGGAAGATTTTAAAGAATGGCTTCTAAAAAACTCAGATTTTTTGAATGTATTCAGAAAAGAAATCAAAAGCATAATCGTAGACGAATTCCAAGACACAGATCCCGTACAATTGGAGATTTTAAAAATAATAAATCCTTCTTCTTTGGTGGTTGTGGGGGATGATTGGCAGGCCATCTATGGATTTCGAGGAGCAGACCCATGGCCATTTTTAAATTTTGAGACCTATTTTCCACAGGTAAAAAAATTCCATCTATCAACTAACTATAGATCGGTGAAGGAGATCATTTTGCACTCTCAAATCCCTATACGTAGAAATAAATTTCAAATTAAGAAAACGATTCAATGTTATAAAAAAGAAGTTGGTGTCTTCCAAGTTTTTATGCTTTCGAAAGAAAATAAAAACCTAAGAGAATACTACGATACTCTGCCTCTGGACACAACAGTTCTCGTTCGGACCAATTTTAGAAAACACGTATGGAAATCGTTTGGGATTTCGGAAGATAAAATATCCACAATTCATAGCGCCAAAGGATTAGAATTCCCATCTGTGCTCGTGGATTTGACGGCCGGCTGGGGAAAAATAAAAGATGTAGATATCGAAGAAGAACGGAGGATTCTATATGTGGCCCTCTCACGCGCTGAATCCACACTTTCTGTCCTCGTTCCAGAATCCTCAAAAGACGGCGAAATATCCAAAGAGTTTGCTAGTTATTTTAAGAAGCGAGAGTTCCTGCCAAATCTAGCTTTACGCCTCTTTCCGTTTTGATGAAATGGTTCTAATCTTTGGGGGATTAGCTCAGTTGGTTAGAGCGCTACCTTGACATGGTAGAGGTCACTGGTTCGAACCCAGTATCTCCCAAACCAAATGGATATCAGCCGATGAAACAGCCCAGGCCCCAGGAAGAGACCTTCCTTACCATTTATTTCCTTCTATTCTCTATTATATCCTATTTTGTACTCTTCCATACGGTTTTCCTGAAGACGGATTCTATAAAATCGGAACCGTTTCAGGTTATATGGCTGGACTCTGGTCAATTCCACTTTTTTTCACCGTTTATACGGGGCTAAAATTAGAGGAAAGATCGGTTTCGATTATTGGAACTTGTTTTTGGGTAGGGATATTGTCCCTAGTAATCTTTGGAGGATCCGAGGCTACACTTTGGACTTTAGGTTCTTGGTATGCAACAGGAGTCAAAATGTGGAATCATATTGCCCTCTACGTTTTGATTCCAGAGTTGATTCTTGGAGTAACTGCCTATCTCGCCTATCAAGGATTCAATGAATCGCCCTTTTTGTTTCGACTTGGGATTCAATTTTTGATTATGATTTTATATCTTGGCAATTTAGGTTTTTTCTACCTTCTGATTGAAAAGATTTTTTAGTACGAGATTCAGGATAGGTTGGTTAGTTCTCTTACTAACTGCCTGCCTCGATTTAGCTTTAGGAAGTTTCTTCTTTCAAACTCCCAAACAGATTTATAAAAAAGTTCATTGCATCAATTTAGACTTTGTAATTGAACTCTGTCCAAATATAAATCAATGGATCCAATTGGATGGAAATGAAGGATGGTTACTCCGAACCAATTCCTTCGGGGAACGAATCGTCTCAGAAGATACAGATTGCAACATCGAAAAAAAAGAAATATGGCTATTGGGTGATTCCATTGCGATGGGTTATAAACTTCCAGATGAAAAAACCATTGGATATCTCATTGAAAAACAATCCCAATTTAAAGTGCGAATCCTTGCAGTCGATGCAATCGGAACCAATTCCATTCGAAGACTTTTGGAGAAAAAGATCCTTCGAACAAAAAAAGAATGTTTGCCCTATCGAATCTATTGGCTCTGGAACCCTTCTGATTTTATTGATGATGAAATTGAAAGCAGACGAGGTCCCATAAAAAAATTTCTATATCTCTTACATTTTGAATTAGCTAAGTATTCATTTCTCTATTCGAAATGGCTCGACTTCAAAGACCCTAACAAGTATCAGTCT